>JALZBL010000094.1 GCA_030947395.1 Actinomycetota bacterium
CGGCTGCGCCGCCCCAGCCGCCGGCCGCCAAGCCGCCGACCGCCAAGGCGCCGACCAAGCGGGCGGCCAAGCCGGCCGGGGGGCGCCCGGCGGCGACGAAGACGCCGACCAAGCCGGCCGCCAAGACAGCAGCGCCCACGAGAGCCGGGGCCAAGAGAGCAGCGCCGACGAGGGCACGGGCCCAGAAGGCAACGCCGACGAGAGCAGGGGCCAAGAGAGCAGCGCCCACGAGAGCCGGGGCCCAGAAGGCAACGCCGACGAGGGCACGGGCCCAGAAGGCAACGCCGACGAGGGCACGGGCCAAGAAAGCAGTGACCAGGACGGCGAACGCCAACCCGTCGGCCGGACCGGCGGCTAACAAGGCACCAGCCCGCCCGGTACCGAGGAAGGCGGCGGCCCGCCCGGCAGGGAAGGCGCCGGCCACTAAGACGGTGGCCAGGCGAGCTCCGGCCAAAGCGGTGGCGAAGCAGGCTCCGGCCAAGACGGTCACCGTGGCTGCGTCCCGCCGCCGCGGCCCGAGCGTTGCCTCAGCGGACCCGCGGACGCCAACCGGTCGGGGCCGAACGACGATCCGCCGCGCGGACGCGCTGGGCGACGACCTGCGCGCCGATACCGCTCGCCAGCTGTCGGCGTTCGACCTGGTCGCGGACCCGGCGCCCGACGCCGGCTGAACCGGACCCGCCATGCCGTTGGAGTCCTCCGCCGACAAGCCGCTGCCGCTGCGCACCGTCTCGGCGGCGATCGGCTCGTGGCTGCACCGCCTCGGAGAGGTCTGGGTCGAGGGGCAGGTGGCGCAGCTCAGCCGACGCCCCGGCGTACCCACCCAGTTCCTGACCCTGCGCGACGCCGACGCCAACATCTCGATGTCGGTGACCTGCCCGCGCCACATCCTCGAGTCGGCCGGGGTCGTCGAAGGGGCTCGGGTCGTCCTGCGCGCCCGACCGGACTTCTGGGCGGAGCGGGGCAGCATCAGCCTGCGGGCCAGCGACATCCGCCAGGTCGGGCTGGGTGAGCTGCTGGCGAGAATCGAGACCCTGAAGAAGCTGCTGGCCGCCGAAGGGCTCTTCGCGGCCGAGCACAAGCGGCCGCTGCCCTTCTGGCCGGCCCGCATCGGCCTGATCACCGGCCGGGCCGGGGCGGCCGAGCACGACGTGGTCGAGAACAGCCGGCGCCGGCTGCCCGGTGCGCGGTTTCGGATCGAGAACGTTGCCACGCAAGGACCATCGTCGGTCTCGGAGATCGTCGCCGCACTGCGCCGCCTCGACGCGGATCGGCAGGTCGAGGTGATCGTCGTCGCCCGCGGGGGCGGCAGCGTCGAGGACCTTCTGCCGTTCTCGAACGAGACGCTCCTGCGGGCCGTCGCCGCCTGCCGTACGCCGGTGGTCAGCGCGATCGGGCACGAGACCGACGTGCCGCTGCTGGACTTCGTCGCCGACGTCGCCTGCTCCACGCCGACCGCGGCGGCTCGTCGCCTCGTCCCGGACCTGAGCGAGGAGCGTGAGCGGATCGCCGACCTGCGCGCGCGGGGACGCTCGATCATCGCGGCCCGAGTGGGCCGGGAACGAGCTGTCCTGCACGAGGTCCCCGGCCGGCTGACCCGAGTGGTCACCGTCCGACTCGAGCGCGGCCGCGACGAGCTGATCACCGCGCGAAGACGCATCGAGCACCGCATGCGCACCTTGCTCGAGGCCGGCCGGGCCGACGTTCACCACGTCCGGGCCCGCGTCGCGGCCCTGTCGCCGCAGGCCACGCTGGCTCGCGGCTACGCCGTCGTGATCACCGAGGCGGGCCGGGCGGTGCGGGCACCCGCCGAGGCGACCGGTCACCTGACCGTCTACGTCGCCCAGGGTTCCTTCCCGGCAGTTCGCGTAGGGTCTGCCTCGACATGAGCGACGCCGCCGACGGATCAGCCGAGGCACGGGCCGACCCCGCTGACGCCGGTTCTGCCCCGCCGTCGGCTACGCCCAGTTACGAAGCCGCGCGGGCGGAGTTGGCCGAGGTGATGCGGGCGCTGGAGTCCGGCGGTCAGTCGCTCGAGGAGTCACTCGAGTTGTGGAAGCGCGGCGAGGAGCTGGCCGACGTCTGCCAGCGCTGGCTGGACCAGGCCAGCGCGCGCCTGGACGAGGCCATCGCCGCCCGGGCCGACTCCGCCGATGCCACCGACCGGGCGCCCGAGCACTGATCGGAGAGCCGTGACCGAGGCACCAGGACCATCCGGCGGCGCCGGTTCCAGCCCGTCGCCCGGGGTTCCCCCCGAATTGGCCGTCCCCCGCTCGGCGCCGGATCGCAACCTCGCCCTGGAGCTGGTGCGCGTCACCGAGGCCGCCGCCATGGCCGCCGGGCGCTGGGTCGGCCGCGGCGACAAGAACGGCGGTGACGGCGCGGCGGTGGACGCCATGCGCACGCTGATCGGCACCGTCTCGATGCGCGGCACGGTGGTGATCGGCGAGGGCGAGAAGGACGAGGCGCCCATGCTGTTCAACGGCGAGCTGGTCGGCGATGGCACCGGACCCGAGTGCGACGTCGCCGTGGATCCGATCGACGGCACCACCTTGATGTCCAAGGGTCAGCCCAACGCGGTCGCGGTGATCGCCGTGGCCGAGCGCGGCTCGATGTTCGACCCGTCGGCCGTCTTCTACATGGAGAAGATCGCGGCCGGAGCCGAGGCAGCGGACGTCATCGATCTGACCGCGCCGGTGGAGGAGAACATCCGCCGGGTGGCCCGGGCCAAGGGCGTCCGCAACGAGGACGTCACCGTCTGCATCCTCGACCGCCCCCGGCACGCGGCCATGACCGAGGAGGTCCGCGCGGCCGGCGCGCGGATCCGCTTCATCAGTGACGGCGACGTGGCCGGTGCGATCATGGCCGCCCGTCCCGGTACCGGCATCGATCTGCTGCTCGGGATCGGCGGCACGCCGGAAGGAATCATCGCCGCCGCCGCGCTCAAGTGCATGGGCGGCGCCCTGCAAGGCCGCCTCTGGCCGCGCGACCACGACGAGCGGCAAAAGGCGCTCGACGCCGGGCACGATCTCGACCGGGTGCTCGACATCGACGACCTGGTCAGCGGACAGGACGTCTTCTTCTGCGCGACCGGAATCACCGACGGTGAGCTGATGCGCGGGGTGCACTACTACGCCGACGCGGTCTCCACCCAGTCGATCGTCATGCGCTCGAAGTCGGGCACCATCCGCGTGGTGGACTCCGTGCACCAGCTGGGCAAGTTGCGCGCGTACTCCTCGATCGACTTCGACCGCAACCGCACCGGCGGGGAGCCCGCGCCGTCCTGACGTTCGCCCTCCGCTCCCCCGAGAAAGGCTGCCTCATGCTGTGCGTCACCACCAACGACATCCAGGGCTGGGAGATCCAGCGCGTGTGCGGCGAGGTCTTCGGTCTCACCGTCCGCTCCCGCAACGCGTTCTCCCAGCTCGGAGCAGGCTTCAAATCACTGGTCGGCGGTGAGTTGCGGGGCATGACCAAGGCCCTGGTCGACAGCCGCAACGACGTCATGAACCGGATGTTCGAGGAGGCCCGGGCCCGCGGCGGCAACGCGGTGATCGCGATGCGCTTCGACACCTCCGAGATGGGCGACACCTGGACCGAGATCTGCGCCTACGGAACGGCGGTCGTCGCCGTGCCGGTTACCGACGCGGCCCGCCAGACCGCGTCCGCCCTGGGTTACGGGCAGCCGGCCCCGGCGCCGCGCTCCTACTGATCGGACGTGTTGGGCCGCCGGCGCCTCGATTAGGCTCGGTTCAGTGAGCAACAACCCCGCCGGCGGACCGGCCGACTACCGCATCGAGACCGATTCGATGGGCGAGGTGCGCGTTGCGCGGCAGGCCAAGTGGCGGGCCCAGACCCAGCGCGCGGTGGAGAACTTCCCGATCTCGGGCCAGCCGATCGACCCCGAACTCGTGGCCGCACTGGCCCTGATCAAGGGCGCCGTCGCTCGAGTGCGGGCCGCCCGGGGGCTGCTCGACCCGGTCAAGGCCGAGGCCATCGCCACCGCGGCCACCGAGGTGGCCAGCGGCCGGTGGGATGCTGAGTTCCCGATCGACGTGTTCCAGACCGGTTCCGGCACATCGAGCAACATGAACGCCAACGAGGTGCTGGCCACCCTGGCCGCCGAGCGACTCTCGGCCGACGGCGAAGCGATCACGGTGCACCCCAACGACGACGTCAACGACCCGCTGTCGAGCAACGACCAGTTCCCGTCGGCGATTCACGTGGCCGCGACGAAGGGTGTCGTGGTCGATCTGCTGCCCGCCCTGGCCCATCTCGCCGCGACGCTGGAGCGCAAGTCCGCGCAGTTCGCCGCCGTCGTGAAGTCCGGCCGTACCCATCTGATGGACGCCACCCCGGTCACTCTCGGCCAGGAGTTCGCCGGCTACGCCGCCCAGGTGCGCTATGGCGCGGACCGGGTGCGGGGCACGGTGGACCGGGTGGCCGAACTGCCGCTCGGTGGTACCGCGGTGGGTACCGGCATCAACGCCCCGGCGGGGTTCGCCGCGGAGGTTATCGCGATGGTGGGCGCCGAGGCCGGCCTGCCGCTGACCGAGGCCCGCGATCACTTCGAGGCTCAGGCCGCCCGGGATGCGCTGGTCGAGTTGTCCGGTCAGCTGCGCACCGTCGCCGTCTCGTTCACCAAGATCGCCAACGACATCCGCTGGATGGGCTCGGGTCCACGCGCCGGGCTGACCGAACTCTTCCTGCCCGACCTGCAGCCCGGCTCGTCGATCATGCCGGGCAAGGTGAACCCGGTCCTGTGCGAGGCAATGTTGCAGGTGGGCGCCCAGGTGGTCGGCAACGACGCCGCCGTCGCCTGGAGCGGCGCGGCCGGCAACTTCGAGCTCAACGTGATGCTGCCGGTCATGGCCCGCAACGTGCTGGAGTCCATCCGCCTGCTGGCCAACGTCGCCCGCATTTTCGCCGACCGGTGTGTCGCCGGTATTGAAGCCAACGTCGAGCGGTGCCTCGAGTACGCCCAGTCGTCGCCGGCGATAGTGACGCCGCTGAACCACTACGTCGGCTACGACGAGGCCGCCAAGATCGCCAAGCAGTCTCTGGCCGAACGCAAGACGATCCGCGAGGTGGTGATCGAGCGCGGGCACGTCGTGTCCGGCGCGCTGTCCGAGGAGCAGCTCGACGCGGCCCTGGACGTGCTGTCGATGACCCGCCCCGGGGACTGACCCGGCGGGCTGTGAGCGGCGTCACGTTCGCGGTAATCTCGGTGCGGAGGCGACCCGATGAAGATCAGTGACGTGCTTCGCGACAAGGGCGGCCAGGTCGTGACCACGCGCCCGGAGCGCACGGTGGCGCACCTCGTGCGCGAACTGGCCGAACACGGGGTGGGCGCGCTGGTGGTGACCGACGCCGCCGGGCGGATCGCCGGCATCGTGTCCGAGCGCGACGTGGTGCGCCGGCTGGACGACCGCGGGGCCGCCCTGCTCGACGCGCCGATCGGCGACATCATGACCGAGTCGGTGTCCACCTGCTCCCCGGGGGACAGCCTGGACGACGTCATGCGGGTAATGACCGAACGCCGGATCCGTCACCTGCCGGTGTTGCGCGACGGCGAGCTGGCCGGGATCGTCAGCATCGGCGATGTGGTCAAAACGCGCATCGGCGAGCTGCAGGCCACCACCGACCAGCTGACGAGCTACATCACCGGCGGCTGAGTGCCACCTCGTTCGGCGTCAACCGCCGACTAGAGCGGCAGCTCCTCGAGCATCTCGGTCACCAGCGCGGCAATTGGCGAGCGCTCCGAGCGGGTCAGGGTGACGTGGGCGAACAGCGGGTGTCCACGCAGGGCTTCGATCACCGCGGCCACCCCGTCGTGGCGGCCGACCCGCAGGTTGTCGCGCTGGGCGACGTCATGGGTAAGCACGACGCGCGAACCCTGTCCCATCCGCGACAGCACGGTAAGCAGCACGTTGCGCTCGAGGGACTGGGCCTCGTCGACAATCACGAAGGAGTCGTGCAGCGACCGGCCGCGGATATGGGTCAGCGGCAGCACCTCGATCATGCCGCGGGACAGGATCTCCTCCATCGCGTCGCGGCTGATCAGCGCGCCGAGGGTGTCGAACACCGCCTGGGCCCACGGCGCCATCTTCTCGTTCTCGCTGCCCGGGAGGTAGCCGAGCTCCTGGCCGCCGACCGCGTACAGGGGCCGGAAGACCACCACCCGCTTGTGGGCGCGACGCTCGAGCACCGACTCGAGCCCGGCGCACAGGGCGAGGGCCGACTTGCCGGTACCGGCCCGTCCACCCAGGGAGACGATGCCCACCTCGGGGTCCAGCAACAGGTCGAGTGCGATGCGCTGCTCGGCCGAGCGGCCGCGCAGCCCGAACGCCTCGCGGTCGCCGCGCACCAGGCGCACCTGCTTGTCCGGCGTGATCCGGCCCAGGGCCGAGCCGCGGGGCGAGTGCAGCACCAGGCCGGTGTGGCAGGGCAACTCAGCCGTCGCCGCCAGATCCGCGCGGGTGGCCGGATCGACGAGCGCGTCGGCGTAGAGCGCGTCGACGACGTCCACCCCGACCTCGACCTCCTCCGTGCCGGTCCAGCCCGAGTCGACGGCCGGGTGGACGCGGTACTCGTCGGCGCCGAGGCCGACCGAGGCCGCCTTGACCCGCAGCGGCATGTCCTTGGTGACCAGGGTGACGTCGAGTCCCTCGGTGCCGAGGTTCAAGGCGACGGCCAGGATGCGCGAGTCATTGCTCTCGATACGAAAGCCGGCCGGCAAGGTCGCCAGATCGGAGTGGTTCAGCTCCACCCGGACCGTGCCTCCGTCGCTGCCCACCGGGACCGCCGCATCGAGGCGACCGTGGCGAATGCGCAGCT
>JALZBL010000394.1 GCA_030947395.1 Actinomycetota bacterium
GAAGTACAGCTGCCGCAGCCCCATCAGCGCGAAGATGTTGGCCATCAGCACCAGGTAGGGCTCTTTGGTGAGCCCGTAGATCGCCGGGATCGAATCGAGGGCGAAGAGGACATCGGTGGTGCCCAGGGCAATCAGGACGAAGAACATCGGCGTCACCAGACGCCGGTCGTCGGTCTTTACGGTGAGCTTCACGCCGTTGTACTCGTCGGTGGCCGGCAGGCGCCGCTGCGCCCACGCGATGAGCCGGCTCTCCTCGTACTCGTCGTCGTCGCCGGCCCCCTCGCGTGCGACTCTGACGGCGGTGTAGACCAGGAAGAGCCCGAAGAGGTAGAAGATCCAGCTGAAGTTGTTGATCACGGCCGCGCCCAGGCCGATGAACACGCCGCGGAACACCAGCGCCAGGATGATCCCGATCAACAACGCTTCCTGCTGGTACTTACGGGGCACCCCGAACTTGCCCAGAATGAGCAAGAAGATGAACAGGTTGTCGACCGACAACGAGTACTCGGTTAGCCAGCCGGCGAAGAACTCCCCGCCGTAGGCCGGGCCCGAGACGAGCCAGACCCCGGTGCCGAAGACGATCGCCGCGCCGACGTAGAACGCGAGGGCCTTGACGCACTCGGCGATGGTCGGCTCGTGCGGCCGGCGCCCGATCACGAACACGTCGAAGATCAGGAAGGCCGTCGCGACCCCGACCGTGAGAAGCCATACCCACGGGGCAACGTGCACGCTGCGGAGTCCTTCCCTCGGGCTACGCCGGGTGGGCAGCTCGCGGCACTACGGTCCGACCCATCGGGCCACCGGATCGCAGCGGGGCTGCTCTACGATCCGACTCCGAACGAAGTCTAACGGGAGGGCCGCGCCCTGGTGACGTCGTCGCGGTCCACCGGTGGGGCCGCGTCGCGGTTTCTGGACCCGTCGCCCCCGGTGGCGTTCGCCCATCGTGGCTACGCCCCGGACGGCGCCGAGAATTCGATGCCGGCCTTCGCCGCCGCGGTGGCAATGGGTTACCGCTACCTCGAGACCGACGCCCGCGTGTCGGCCGACGGCGTGGCGCTGGCCTTCCACGACTCGCGCCTCGACCGCGTCACCGATCGGCGCGGTGTCGTGTCCCGGCTGCCGATGACCGAACTCGCCCGAGCCCGCATCGGTGGTCGTGAGCCGATCCCCTTGCTGGTCGACGTCCTCGGCGCCTGGCCGGACGTGTTCGTCAACATCGACGTCAAGTCCGACGCGGCGGTCTCCGCGGCCGTGGCGGCCGTGCAGCAGGCCGGCGCCGCCGACCGGGTCTGCCTGGCCGCGTTCGCCGACGCTCGACTCGCGCGGTTGCGGGCGATGTTGGGGGCCGGGGTATGCACGTCGGCCAGCCCCACGGAGGTGGCTTGGATCAAGGCCGTCTCCCGCGCCGGTCCGCGCGCCGCCGCCCGCCTGCGGGCCGGTGTCCAGGCCCGCTGCGTGCAGCTTCCGCCGGCGCTCGGCCGGCTCGGGCTGGTCGACCGCCGTCTGGTCGACACCGCGCACGCCGCCGGCCTGGCCGTGCACGTCTGGACGGTCAACTCCGAGGCACAGATGGTCCGGTTGCTCGACCTCGGGGTGGACGGCATCATGACCGACCGGGCCGAGCGGCTGCGCGCGGTTCTGCTCGCCCGCGGACAATGGACCTAGCCGCGCCAGACGCGGCGACGGACCGGGTGGCTGGCGGCCGGCGCCACCGTGATGGTCATCTCGGCGCTCCGCCCAGCGACGATCCCCTCCTGCCGCTAGGCTGGGCTGGTCGATCCGCGCCGCGGGCGCCGGTCGATCTCACGGCCTACAGCCCGGTTACTCGGCGGTAGGACGCCCCGCCGACGGGAATCGTCGGCCGGGGTCGTTCGTTGTAACCAGCGCAGCCCGGGCCGCAGAGACCACTTCGTCCACCCGGCCACATCACCGCTCGGAGCCCGTTTTCGAGCCAGGAGGTCCACATGGCAGATCGCACCCTTCGCGGCAGCCGACTCGGCGCCGTCAGTTACGAGACCGACTACGGGGTGGACGTCGCCGCCCGCGTGTTCACCGAGTACCGGTGCCCGAACGGCCACAGTTTCACGATGCCGTTCGCCCACGACGCCGAGATCCCGCCGACCTGGGAGTGCCGCATCGACGGCCTTCCGGCGGAGGTCGTCGACGGACCCGCGCCGGCGCAGAAGAAGGCCAAGCCCCCGCGCACCCACTGGGACATGCTCATCGAGCGCCGCACGATCGCCGACCTGGAAGAGGTGCTGGCCGAGCGGCTGGAGTTCCTCAAGGCCCGCCGCGGCGTCAAGTCGGCCTGATCGGCCAGCTCGCCGCTCGACGGCCGGCTTCCTAGCGGCCGCTCGCCACCTGTTCAGCGCCGTCGCAGCCT
>JALZBL010000395.1 GCA_030947395.1 Actinomycetota bacterium
GGCCAGCGGGCTGATCGCGCTGGGGTCCTTCGCGTTCGCCGACACCGACACCCGCCCCGACACCCACGCTGGCGCTGGCACTGGCACCCCCACTGGCACCTACGCCGCCCCGGACCCTGACGGGCGGTCAGGACTGGTCGTACCGGAGGTGGTGGTCGGCCACCGCGGCGGGCACTGGTGGGTGACGACGGTGGCGGCTGAGGCCCGCATCCCACCGCAGCCGCCCGCGCTGCGCGCCGCCGCCGACGTCACATCGCCCGGGACGCTCGGTTTCGCCGACGGCGCCCTCACCACCGCCGAGTGGGAGGGCATAGTGGCCGAGGCCGTGCGCCGCATCGGCGGCGGGAGCCTCGACAAGGTCGTGTTGGCCCGTGACCTCGACGTGCGCGCCGAGCATCCGATCGACGCGCGCTGGGTGCTGCGGCGCCTGGCCACGCGCTATCCGTCCTGCTACACCTACGCGGTCGACGGCCTGCTCGGAGCGACGCCGGAGTTGCTGATCCGCCTCGAGGGCCGGCTCGCCACGTCGCGCGTGCTGGCCGGCACCATCCGGCGGACCGGATCCCGCGCCCGCGACGAGGCCCGGGCCGGCTCGCTGGCCCGCTCCAGCAAGGACCTCGAGGAACACGAGTACGCCGTCGCCTCCGTCGCCTCCGCGCTGGGCCCGCACTGCACCGCGCTCAACGTGCCGGAGTCGCCGTTCGTGTTGCACCTGCCGAACGTCATGCACCTGGCCACCGAGGTCACCGGAGTGGTCGACGACGACTCCAGCGCCCTCACTCTGGCCGCCGCCCTGCACCCGAGCGCAGCGGTCTGCGGGACGCCGCGCGAACTCGCCGCCGATACCATCGCCGAGCTCGAAGGCATGGGTCGGGGCCGCTGGGCCGGTCCGGTCGGGTGGCTGTCGGCCGACGGGGACGGTGAGTGGGGCATCGCGCTACGGGGTGGGTTGCTCGACCGCGCCGATCCCCGCCGGGTCCGCCTGATCGCCGGATGCGGCATCGTCGCCGGGTCGGACCCGGGCGAGGAGTTGGCGGAGACCAACGCCAAGTTCGTGCCTATGCGTGACGCGCTCGCCGACTGAGGCCTGCGGTCATGGCTAGGGCGTAATGGCGACGGTGGCGCCGATGCGGATCCACCGGTAGAGCCAGCTCATCGCGGCGTCCGGGAGGTGTAGGCACCCGCGTGGGACCCGTGGTCCTTGTACTGCGGGCTGCCGAAGGGCATGGTTTGCCAGGCCGCGTCGTGGAAGCCGAAGTCGCCGTGGAACGGCACCCAGTAGTGGACGAACTCGCGGTATCCGGGCCCGGTGAGGAAGCGGTCGGTCTCCTTGGCGTACACCCGCCAGGTCCCGGTCGGGGTAGCGGTGTCCGGGCCGGGCGTGCCGCTGGTCACCGGTGCTGCGGACCAGCCGGCCGGCGGCGCACAGCCAGGCCCGCTGCCGGCTGATGCTGACGACGACGAGCTGGGCCGGGCGGGTGCCGGCACACCCATCACGGCGGTCGGCGCGGTTCGCGAGGTCGGCGCGCATCGGCGGCGCACTCCTCGACGCCGGCGCACGAGCGATGGTGACCGTCGACCGGGCGCCCGGCGCGGGAGAGCTTGCCACCGCCTGGTCCAGTCGCGGCGGCGACGGGCCCGCTGCGGGTTGCACCACGCTCAGGCCGGTGACCATGGCCAGCACCGGCAACGCGTACGCCCGCCATCCGTAGACGTTGACGAAGCGGCGCACCGCGGCGACGCGCAGCCAGGGCGCGACCTTCGCCGAGGAGGAATGCCGAGCCACGCGATCACGATGTCACATCAGACAGGGCATTTCGGACGGCGGCGGACAGCGCGTCGTGCCGGGCGCGGCGGTCGTCGCGGCGCACGCCCACCTCGATCACCCGGATGCCCCGGGGCCTCTGCTCGAGCGCGGTACGCAGATCCGCCCGGTCCGCGACCCGCTCGTGCCGCACCCCCAGCCCGGCGCACAGCGCGGCGAGGTCGGCCCCGGTCGGCGTGCCGAACAGCCGCTCGAACTCGGCCGATCCAGCCGCGTCGGCCGCGCCCGGCTCGAGCAGGGTGAAGATCCCGCCCCCGTCATCGTTGACCACGACCACGCTCAGATCCGGCTGCGGCTCGCCCCGCCCGATCAGCAAGCCGTTGAGGTCGTGCAGGAAGGTCAGGTCACCCATCAGCGCGTACGCCGGCGCGTCCGGGCGGCCAAGGGCCAAGCCGACCGCGCTGGAGACGGTGCCGTCGATTCCGGCCAGCCCCCGGTTGGCCACGACGGTCACGTCGGCCCGCGGCGGAGCCGCCAGGTCGACGTCGCGGACCGGGTTGGACGATCCCAGCTGCACCACCGCGCCGGCCGGCAGTGCGGCCAGCACGGTGCGGGCC
>JALZBL010000396.1 GCA_030947395.1 Actinomycetota bacterium
GAGCTGACCGGTGCACCCCGACCCACGTGTCATCGGCCGTCGACGTTCGATTTGAGGCTCGTCCGCAACCTGCTCTGGTCCTTGCTCTCAAGGACCAGGTAAGGACCAGAGCCCAATGGCTAACCACGTAGTAGATCATGGAAGTGGCTCTAAGCCAGCAAATACAAGCCCTGTAGGTGGTGGGCGATACTGGGATCGAACCAGTGACCCCTGCCGTGTGAAGGCAGTGCTCTCCCGCTGAGCTAATCGCCCGGGACCGGCCGTGGCCGAGCGCGTCCCCACCGAAACGCGCCCGGTCAGACTACACGCGGCCCTGATCCACGATCGAGTCGCTGAGCCCCGGCCAGGCACCACTCAACCGAAGGGCCACCACTGCTGCCACCGAAGGTAGGCCAGGGCAACTGTCCCGATTCCGGCAACTACCCCGAGGCTTCCCAGCGCCTGCAGCCACCGGGGGCGACTGGCCAACCAGGCGGTCAGTTCGAAAACCCTGGCCCTGCTCCATTCCAGCAGCCGGCGGGCCCAGGCGAACTCGGTGGCCCAGATGCCGAGGCCGAGAAAGATCACCAGCCATCCCGGGCCTGGAAACACGAGCAGGAGGAGGCCGACGAGGACGACGGCGAGCCCACCGATCCCGATGCCGAGCCGCCAGGCCACGGTGCCGGCGCGGCTGGCTTTCGCCACCGCTCGCACCCGGCCGACGCGAGCCGTCAACAATTGCCGGAATGAACCCACCCGATCGAGGATCTCATGCTGGCTGAGCCCTTGCCGAGTCCTCGCCGAAGGCGACGACGTCACGCGTTGCCGAGGGCGACGATCACCGAGGGTTTCGCCGGCGGAGTGTGCCCGGGCTCGCGGCTGACCGCGAAGGTGGCGAACTTGGTGTACCCCCCGCGGGAGTCGGCGGCGACCCGCGCGGTCTGCAACCCGGTTTGCCGCACATCGAACACCCCGAGCGCGACCGGCGATTTGCCCGTGCCGGCGATGCCCCACAGGACGTAGGTGTTGCTGCGGGCGTTCACCGGGATGTGGTCGGAGACGACGGACACGGTGTCGCGCCGGGCCACGACGGTGCCTACGGTCTGACCGCCGTCAGTGCGTAAGGGGACGACCTGACCGGGGGCCCCCATTAGGGTGTCGATCGCTTGCTGACGACGGTCGGCCAGCGTGTTCTGGTCGTTGCGCGAACCAACGGCCAGGAAGGTGGTGACGCCCAGGACGACGGCCAGCACGGCCGCGGCCGCGGCGAGGGTCCAGCCGAGCCGGGACGAGCGCAGCCGCGGGGCCGGCGCCGACTTCCGCCGCGATTGCCGCCGCGCGGCGAGATCGGAGATCGGGCGGACGGCCTCGGCCGCGGGCTCCGACCGGGTCTCAGAAGCTCCAACCGGCGCGGCCGGGAGGGCAACGTCGTCCAGATCGGCGCTGGTCTGCGGTATCGCCGGCCGAGCGGCGAAGGCCGCCTCCAGCACCTGGGTGCGAAGCTGCGGCGCCGGCTCGGCCAACGGCAGCGCGGTGGCCAGTTCCGCGCCGACGGCGTTGGTGTCCTCGACCGACTCCTGGCATTGCGGGCAGAAGTTCACCAAGTGCTCGACGAACCGGCCGAGCTCACTGGGTTCGAGCGCGGACAGGGCGTAACCGACCGCCAGCTCGTCCCACTCCCCGTGGGAGGCGTCGTGGCGCTCGTCACCCGGGCGAATATGGCGCCCGCCGTTGCTTGCACTCACGATGCTCCCCCTTCCAGTCCGCGTAATTCGCCCGGTCCGGGCGACAGGGCGTCCGCCCTGAGCGGAGCCAGCACGTCCTTGAGCTTGCGCATCGCGGCCAGCATTCGTGTCTTGACGGTGCCGAGAGGGACGCCGGTCACCGCAGCCACCTCGCGCTGGGTGTATCCACCGAAGTAGGCCAGGACCATGGCCTGGCGTTGCGACTCGGGTAACTCGGCCAGCGCCCGGCGTACGCGTTCGGCCTGCCATCGCTCGCCGGCCTGATCGTCCACCGGTTCGGAAATCTGTTCGAGCCGGAACTCCTGCTCCACCTCCACGGCGACCGCGTCGCGCCGGCGGCGCAGCGACTCCTCGCGGCGGACGAGGTCCACGGCGCGGTGGTGAGCCGTTGCCATCAACCAGGTGCCCAGCGAGGCCCGCTGCGGGTTGTAGGCCTCGGGTTTGCGCCACAGGGCCACGAAGACCTCCTGGACGACGTCCTCGGCGTGCGTGCGGTCGGTCGTGACCCGGAAACCCACCGCATGCACGGCGCGGTGGAAGCGGTCGTAGATCTCGGCCAGCGCGGTGCCGTCGCCTTGGAGCAGGTCAGCGGCCAGCTCGACGTCACTGCGCGCGGTGCCCGCAGCGGCGTCGCCCACCGACCCCATGGCCATGACGT
>JALZBL010000397.1 GCA_030947395.1 Actinomycetota bacterium
GTCACGACCGGTCCCCGCGGCCACGAGGGCGAGGGCTTCCCCGTCGTGCGCGCGTTCGCCGGCGTGACCAAGGCCGATCTCGACCCGTTCGTCCATATGGACCAGATGGGCGAGGTCGAGTACGCCCCGCTCGAGCCCAAGGGCACGCCCTGGCACCCGCACCGCGGCTTCGAGACCGTCACCTACATGATCGACGGCACGTTCCTGCACCAGGACAGCCACGGCGGCGGCGGGGTGATCGAGAACGGCGCGACCCAGTGGATGACCGCGGGCGCGGGCATCCTGCACATCGAGACCCCACCGGAGTCCCTCGTCATGTCCGGCGGCCTCTTTCACGGCGTCCAGTTGTGGGTGAACCTGCCGGCCAAGGACAAGTTCATCTCCCCCGCCTACCAGAACCTCGAAGCCGGCCAGGTGACCCTGGTCGCGTCCGAGGACGCCGGAGCGCTGGTGCGCATAATCGCCGGTGAGGTCGCTGGTCACCGCGGGCCGGGGTCGACCCACACGCCGATCGCGCTGGCCCACGCCACCGTCACGCCGGGCGCTCGGTTGTCCCTGCCGTGGCCGGCCGAGTACAACGCCCTGGTCTACGTGCTGGCCGGTGAAGGTTACGTCGGTGCGGAGAACCGGCCGGTGCGATCCGGACAGCTGGCGCTGCTCGGTGCCGGTGACCGGCTCTCGGTGGGCGCCGCCGATCACCAGGACGCCCGGCACCCGGCCCTCGAGGTGCTCCTGCTCGGCGGCCGACCCATCCGCGAGCCGGTGGCCCAGTACGGTCCGTTCGTGATGAACACGCGCGCGGAGCTGGACGAGGCGATCCGCGACTTCCAGGCCGGCCGGATCGGTGTCATCCCGGCCGACGCGCTCATGCCCCACACCGGCTGAGCGGTCAACCGTTGCGACGGTAGCCCGCAGGACGCGCGGCGCGGTGACGTTAAATGCGGGGGTGAGCTCGGCCCATCCCGGCACCGCGGCACCGCGCCGCATCCTCGGCACCGCCGACGCGGTCGTCCTCGGTCTCGGCGCGATGCTCGGGGCCGGTGTCTTCTCAGTGTTCGCACCGGCTGCGGCCGCGGCCAGGTCCGGGGCCGGACTGCTGGTCGCCCTGGCGCTGGCCGCCGCGATCGCCTACTGCAACGCCACGTCCTCGGCCCGGCTCGCCGCGGTCTACCCGCAGTCCGGGGGCACCTACGTCTACGGCCGCGAGCGGCTGGGGCCGTTCTGGGGTTACCTGGCCGGATGGGCTTTTGTCGTCGGCAAGACGGCCAGCTGTGCGGCCATGGCGCTCACCTTCGGCAGCTACGTCTGGCCGGCCCACCCCCACGTTCCGGCGGTAGTGGCCGTCGTGGTCCTCACGGCCGTCAACTACGTCGGGGTGCAGAAGTCGGCCGGGCTGACCCGGTTGCTCGTCGCGGTGGTGCTGGTGGTGCTGGCACTGGTGGTGGCAGCGGCCCTGGCCGGCGGCAGTGCCCGCGGCGCGAACCTGGGAGCCGCCTCCGGCACGGACGTGCGCGGCATCCTCGGCAGCGCCGGGCTGATCTTCTTCGCCTTTGCCGGCTACGCCCGAATCGCCACCCTGGGCGCCGAGGTTCGCGATCCGGGCCGCACGATCCCGCGGGCGGTCGCCCTGGCACTGGCGATCACGGTGGCGGTGTACGCGGCGGTGGCGGTCAGCCTGCTGGTCACGCTCGGTCCGGACCGGCTGGCCGGCAGCATCGCCCCGCTGCGGGCGGCAGTCGAGAGCGGTTCCTGGGCTGGGCTGGGTCCGGTCGTGGTGGTCGGCGGCGCGGCGGGAGCGCTCGGAGCGTTGCTGGCGCTGGTGCTAGGGGTCTCCCGCACGGTGTTCGCGATGGCCGTCGACGGCCACCTCCCGGCGCAGTTGGCCGTGCTGCACCCGCGCTTCGGTGGGCCGTCCCGGGCCGAGGTGGCACTCGGCGCGACGATCGTCGCGCTGGTGATCGTCCCGGACTTGCGCGGGGCGATCGGCTTCTCCTCCTTCGCTGTCCTCGGGTACTACACGATCGCCAACGTCTCGGCCGCGACCCTGTCCGCCGCCGAGCACCGGCCGCCGCGGTGGCTGCCGATCGCCGGAGCCGCCGGCTGCCTGCTGGTGGCGTTCAGCCTGCCGGTCACCGCCGTGCTCAGCGGCAGCGCTGTGCTCGTCGTGGCGCGGCCTGTCGGGATCCGATCACGCATCCGGCGATAACCCGCTCGCGCGGGACGAGCGGCATCGCTCGGGTCAGAACTCGGGTCAGAACAGCGCGTTGGCCAGCCGGCGGCGCGCCGCTGGAACGAGCGGCTCATCCGGCCCGAGCAGTTCGAAGTAGTCCACCAGCCGGTCCCGCACGACATCGCGTTCGTCGCCGCGGACGCGAGCGACC
>JALZBL010000095.1 GCA_030947395.1 Actinomycetota bacterium
CCTCCACCTGTTCGGTTACACCATCTCGGAGCTGTTCTGGCCGGCTGTGGTCCTTCCCGGGGTCACGTTCGGGCTGCTCTACCTGGCCCGGCCCGCCGGACCACGCCTTATACGACGGGGGGCCCTTCCCGCCGACGCTGGACGACCAGCCAGGACGCCCCGGCCACGGCGAGCAGGACCACCACCCCCAGCACGATCCACAAGGCCGTACGCGAGGCCCCGCCGGCGCGGGGAGGCGTGGTCGTCGTGGTCACCACCGTCGTCGTTACCGCGGTCGTGGTGGGCGGGGTGGTCGACACCGGGCGGGTCACTTGGAGCGCGGCCGACACACCGACGTTGCCGCCCCCGCAGCGGACGCCCACGCTGTACGCCCCCGGCGCGGTTCCCGAGGGAATCGTGTAGTCGATGCTGAAGTGGCCGGTGGCGTCTCTCGTGGTCTGCGGCCCGAAGCCGCTGGGGGGGAAGAGCGCCGCGGTCGAGGTGAGCTCCACCGCGTCGACCGACGGGCACGCCTTGGCGCCCGTCACCGGCACGTTGCCCGACACGGTCACACGACCGCCCGCCGCCGCCGATGCCGGGGACACGGAAACGCCCGACGTGGTGGCGGACGGCGCCGTCACCTGGAGGGTCGCGGTCACGCCCACGTTGCCCCCGGCACAGCGGATGCCGATGTCGTAGGAACCTACGGGTGTCGAGGCGGGAACGGTGTACGCCACGCTGAACCCGCCACTGGAGTCCCGGGCGGCCTGGGGCCCGAAACCGGCGGGTGGGAAGAGGGCGGACGTCGACGTGAGCTGCGCCGCCGCGCCTGAGGCACACGAAACGGCGCCGGCGACCGGGACGCTCCCCGAGACCGTGACCGTGCCGCCCTGGGCGACCGACGACGGCGACACGGAGATGGTCGAGGCGGCCGAGGCCGCGAGCGCCAAGGCGAACAGGGTGGCGATCGCCATCGCCATCGCTCCCGCGAGCCGGCCGGTTGTGCGTCGAAGACCTGCAGCGCGACCCATCCGTTCCTCCTGAGTCGGGACGCGCGACGAGTGTCCGCGTCCGCGACGTGTCTACCAGCCGCGGCGGTCCGGGCTTCATGCCGGCCTGCCCTGCGCCATGGCCATATCCGAGCGCGGAGCCGGCCCGGTTGGGGCACCTCCCGTTCGGCGGCCATCTCGTTCACCCGGAGGACGTCAAGTCGCGTGCACATTCCGACGAGCGCTCCATCCTCGACGACCGGCAGCCGGCGGACGCCCTCGTTGAGCAGCCGCCGGAGCGCCACGTACGCGGTCGTATCGGGGGAGATCGACACCACGTCCCGGCTGGCCACCTCGGCAACCGCCCGCCGTGGTCGGCCGGTCGGAGCGCACGACGTCGCCCTCGGTCAGGATGGCCAACAACACCGAGCCGAGCGGCGCTCCGAAGACCGCAACCGTTCCGGCGGCGGCGCCCGCGCCAGCAGGATCTTCCGCTCGGCCGGGGACACCCGCAGGGCCTGGCCGAGCAACGACCCCAACGCTCCCCCGGTCACGACGGCGGGCACGAACGACCATCCGGGACGGACGGTGGCCAGGTCGGGGAACGCGCCCGACGCCCGATGGACGAGCACGAGGTTCAGCAGCAGGGCGGTGCCCTTCAGGAAGACGTAACCCACCAGCCCTCCGGCCAGGCCCAGGCAGGCGGAGAGGCCACTGATGACCAGCAGGCGCTCGGGGGGCGTCCGGGCGTAGCTGCGCTCTACGCCCATTCGACAGTCGCCAGAGGCCGGTCACCCACCCCGTCAGAGGCTGCCGAGGGTCACCTTGTAGGACTGCGTCTTGGCGTCGGGGTGGGTCACGTCGACGGTGGCCGTCTGGCCCGGCGCCAGGTCGGCCAGGACGGTCTGGAGGTCGTCGAGCGTCGGGGTCGGCTTGGCGTTGACCGCGGTGACGATGTCCCCGGCCTTGATACCGGCGGCCGCTGCGGCCTGGCCCGATTGGGCGGCACGGATCAGCACGCCGATCGGCTGACCGGCGAGGGTCGACGCGGTGGCGCCGGAGATCCCCAGCGCCGCCCGCCCGGAGTCGGACACCTTGCCGGTGGCGATGAGCTGGTCGGCGATCCGCTTGACGGTGTTGCTCGGGATGGCGAAGCCGATGCCTGCGGCGGCGCCGCCTCCGAGCTGCTGGTCGACGGCGGCCAGCGTGGGGATACCGATGACGTCGCCGTTGAGGTCGACGAGCGCCCCGCCGCTGTTGCCCGGGTTGATCGCCGCGCTGGTCTGGATGGTGGAGGGCAGCACCACGCCCCCGCCCTCGCTCACCGTGCGGCCGGTGGCGCTGACGATGCCGTCGGTGACGGAGCTATCGAGGCCGAGGGGGTTGCCGATGGCCAGGGTGATCTCGCCCACCTTGACCTGGGCGGAGTCGGCGAAGCGCGCGGCGGCCAGGCCCGAGGTGGGCACCTTGATCACGGCCAGGTCGTCGGTCGGGTAGGCCCCCACGAGGGTCCCGTCGAGCGTGCGCCCGTCGACGAGGCTCACACTGAACTTCGTCGAGGTCCCGACCACGTGGGCGTTGGTCACGATGTCGCCCTTGTCGTCGTAGACGATGCCCGAACCCAGGCCCTGCGACGTCGAGATTTCGACCACGGTCGGGCGCACGCGTGTCAGGACGCTCTCGTATGCATCCTGCAACGCTGCGGCGCCGCCCGCGGCGACAGCGCTGAGGGCGCTTGTCGACGTGGTGGTGGCACCGGTGGCCGCCGACTTCGCGTTCCCGGTCGAACAGGCCGCCGAGCCCAGCGCAAGCGCTGCGGTGGCGGAGACGATCCAGCCCTTCCGGTGCATCGGTGGTGCTGACATGATCAACTCCCTGATCCAGAGGAGGGCCAATCTCAGTCCACTGACAATACCCGGGTGGCTCGATGCTTCCCGTCGGACCGGAACGCCGCGGTCATCGCGCCGTGGTCATCCCGCCGTGCGCTGGCGCTCGGCCGGGCGTTCCTGGTCGTCGGCAGCCGGAGCGTCCCGATGCCACACCGCCCGCTGCGGGAAGGGGATTTCGATGCCCACCCCTTCGAAGGCCGACTTGAGCCGGGCGCGCAGTTGACGGGCGACGTTCCATTGCGAGAGCGGCCTGGTCTTCACGACCAGCCGGATGGTCACCCCGTCGGCCCCGAGGTTCTCGACTCCCCACACCTCCGGCCGGCCCAGGATGTCAGCGCTCCACTGCGGGTCGCGCCACAGGTCGTCGGCCACCTGCTGGATGACCGATTCGGCGTGGTCGGTATCGGTCGCGTAGGCGACCTCGATGTCGAGGAGGGCCCGGGACCACTGCTGCGACTTGTTGGCCACCCGGGCGATCGTGCCGTTCGGCACGTGCCACACGGTGCCCTCCACGTCACGCAGCCTTGTGCTTCGTAGGCTGATGCTCTCGACGACGCCGGATGCGGGGCCGACGTCGATGACATCACCGACGCCGAACTGGTCCTCGATCAGCATGAACATGCCCGAAAGAAAGTCTCGCACCATGTGCTGGGCGCCGAACCCGAGCGCAATGCCGGCGATCCCCGCGCCGGCGAGGAACGGCCCCAGGTCCACGCCGAGCTCGCCCAGAATCGTCACCACCGCGATGATCCACACCGCGACGGTCACGATGCTCCGGAGCAGATTCCCCATGGTCTCGGCGCGCTGGAGGGACCGAGCCGTAGGTTGGCCGCCGGCGGGCGACGCCACGCCGGGCGCGTGCTCACGGAGCGAGAGGAGGCCTCGCTGGACCCTTTCCCCGGCCAGTCCGGCCACGAACCTGGTCAGGGTGCGGCGAGCGAACTTGGTGACGAGCAAAGCCCCCACCAGTACCAGCAGGATCTTGGCTGGCCGAACGACGAAGGCATCGCTGGACCGGGACAGGAACTCGTTTCCGGTCAACCGGTAGAGCGAGCGGCACAGAGCGGACGCATCCTTGGCCGGGCCGCACGCGGCATCCGGCACCTGGACCACCCCCGTGAGCGCGGCGAGAGCATGCACGTCGGTACCTCCTCCTGTGGTCGGCGGGGCTCATGTGGTCGGCGGAGGGCCGGTCGGCATCGCCGGCACCGGTCCGCGGGCGCGATGCGGGAGCTTCGTCCGTGAGCCCTCGCCACGCTTCTTCCCCGGTCAGGTGACGATCGGCCTGCCGTCACGTTGCAACCGCATGACGATCGACCCTGGATTCCGACTCACCGTCGGTCCGGCGGCTCAGCACGACGGCGTTCAGCTCCCCGCCGAGCAGGAGCCCGAGATCGAGCACGTAGATCAGCCCCAGCAGGATCAGCGGCCCACCCAGCGCCCCGAAGACCCGGTTCCCACCCGATAGGAGGGCGACCCCGTACCGGAAGCCGACAGCGGTGACCGACCACCACGCCGCGGAGAAGCCGGCGCCGGGAAGACCGTCGCGCCATCGGCTCCGATGCCTCGGCCCGACGTGGTACACCGTCGCCGACCAGGCGAGGAGCACGGCCACCACCACCGGTAGGCGCAGCCAGTTCCAGGCGGTGGCGAACACCGCTCCGGCCCCGGCGGCGCCAGCCACCGAGCCCCCGACGCCGAGCAGCGGACCGACGACGAGCATGGCCAGCATGACGGCGGAGACGACCACCGTGCCGAGCGAGAGCGCGACGGCGATGCTCTGGCGGCGGAGCCATGTCCGGTCGTCGACCACGTCGTAGGCGACGTTGAGCGCCCTCATGATCGAGGCGAAGCCCCGCGCCGTCGCCCACACGCCGGCGAGTGCGCTGAAGGTCAGCAGGCCCGTCCTCTGGTCGGTGAACAGCCGCCGAACCACGGCGATGGTGTCGCCCGCGTTCTGCGTGAGCACCCGCTGCAGGACGCCGATGACACGCTGCTGTGCCTCCTGGGCCAGCTGGTGCCCCACGATGGCATCGAGGAACCCGAGGGCGGAGGCCATGACGAGCAGGGCAGGGAACACACTCAGCACGACGAAGAACGCCACTTCGGCGGCCAGCCCCGTGACCCGGTCGCGGCGGGACTCCTGGATGACGTCGCCCACCAGGCGAAGCACCCATCGCACGCCGGGTCGGTTCAATTGGCGCCGGGCGAACGCCATCGGGACCGCCACCCAGCAGCGTACTCGCATCACGATGCCGCAAGACCCCCGGTTCGCTTCGGAAAACGTCTCGATGGTGACCGCGGCGCTCGGACTGTAACGCGATCGGAATGCTGAATGCGCATTGGAACATCTTGGAGCGGGAACACTTTCTTCAAGAGAACAATGCATCGCCCGCTATACAAAGGAGTACCCGAAATGGAACAACAGCCCCGCACCATCGGCCGCCCCACCCGGGAACGCGAGGTGGCCGGCGCCGCCGTGCTCCTCGCCGGCGCGCTCGCCGTCGCCGTCATGGCCGCCCTGGGACAGCCGGCCTACCACGACCTGCTGGTGCTCGGCGCCGTCGCCGTGGTGGCGTGGCTGGTCGACGGCACGAGCCGGCGGTACCTGGGCCCCGGCCTCATCGCAGTGGCAGCCGGCCTGGGCATCACCATCGGGAAGGACTTCGGCGTCAACCCGTACGAGCACTCGCTGGTCTACGGGGGCTTCGGCGTCGCCATGCTGATCGTCTTCTTCTTCAACCCGCTGGCCATACGGGCGGGCGCCGCCTTCCTGATCTACGTCGGCGCGACCGTGGCGGTGGCCTCGTGGGTCTTCAGCGTGCCCCTTGGTTGGGAGCTCGCGGCCATCCTCGCCGTCTGGGGGGCCTTCGAGCTCGTTCGTCTCGGCCGGACCAAGGCCGACGGTCCCGCCCGGCCGACACTGCAGCGCCGGCCCGATGCCGAATTGTCGGGGCGCCGGTAGCCGGGACCCTGCGGTTGGCCGGTCCCGCCGGCCACCGACAGCAGGGGTTGTCGACGTGGCGACCACGAGGACGCCGGCCCGGAGGATTTCCTCCGGGCCTGCGTCGCGCTCGTCGGCCGCCGGACCGCCCACGCGGCCTACGCCTGCTCGGGCGCGGCCGCCAGGAGGCGCAGCGAGGCCACCATCCGGTCGAGCACGTCGACCGGAGTTGCACTGGACTCGCCGGTGTCCGCCGCGGTCGTCGTGGCCACGAAGGTACCGGCGCCGGCGTCGAGGTACCACGTCACCCGGTGCCCGCGGGCGGGCAGCAGGCCGCCGCCTGTCGTGCGGGTGTCGATCCGGAGCGCCCGGCGCCCGGTCAGGCGCTCCTCGCGCCGATCGAGGACCCGGGGGTCGCCCTGGTCGGGAGCCGGGGGCACGATCTCGTCGAAGGAGACGGGTACCATTTCGGCGACGATCGAGAGCCCGGTCACCTCGGTGTCGGCCGGGAGCCGGAAGGGTCGCGGGTCGAAGAACCGGCACGGCACGGGACCGTCGCCGACGGTGAACCACGTGGCCGGATAGCCGACGCTGTAGCCGGCCGCGGGGGAGGTGCACGTCTTGGTGGCGGCCGGATCGCGGGCCGGGGCGGTGGGACCGGACGCGGCGATGGTGACGGGGCCGCCGCCTGTGCAGGCGGCGCCAAGGGACAGAACCATGACCGACGCCGCCAGCTTCTTCGTCGGTCGACCGGCACGCCTCCGAGGGCCGGACATGACGGCCCGGGATCGGATGTCTCCGCACCGGCTCCGGAGCCACCGGGCATCGTTCACGCGTCCCTCCTCGGCCCTCTTGGTCGTCGACGGTCTTACCCTCATTTCGTCGCCGGCAATGTTTCGAATCAGTGACATTTCGCGGTGTGTTCGACCCCGGTGACGGCCGACCTGGCGGCGTTCGTGCTGCGGCAACGCAGGTGCGCTCGCATTGTGTACGCGCCTCTCGCGCCTCTGGCGCCTC
>JALZBL010000398.1 GCA_030947395.1 Actinomycetota bacterium
GTGCCGGCAACGATCCGCTGGGGACGGCGGTGCTGCGCGTGGCGCCGGCGGCGGTTCTTGACGCGCTGCTCGCCCTGCTGGTGGTTCCGCTCGTTGCCGTCTTCGTCAGCCCGCCGCCGTCGCGCACCCCGCGGTCGCGCACCCCGCCAACCGTCGCCACCCGATCGGTGATCACCTCGAAGTCGGCGCGATGGTGACCGTGGGCCGGCCGGCGCGCCCACGCCCGGCCCGGCGGCTGCTCGTCGTCGAGGTGCTGGTCCTCTCGCTGGTCGCCACCCTGCTCGGCCGGCTGGCCTACGTGCAGTTGCTCGACCCGCACCCGCCGGTGCAGACCGCGGGCCGCGTGCACGACGGGCGCATCGTCGTCCCGGCCCCGCGGGGGCAGATCGTCGACGCGCGCGGGAGGGCGTTGGTGACCAACCGGGTGGCCCAGGTGCTGACCGTGAACCGCTCAGTGCTCATGACCCAGCGGGACGACGGCCTGGCCGTGCTGGCCCGGCTGGCCCGGCTGCTTCGCGTGACGACGGCCGACCTGCGCCAGAAGATCACGCCGTGCGGGATCAACACGCCCTCGCCCTGCTGGACTGGCCAGCCCTACCAGCCGGTGCCGGTGGCCGCCGACGCACCGGCCGCGGTGCTGCTGCGCATCAGTGAGCACCAAGAAGACTTCCCCGGCGTCGCGGTCACGACGCAGACGGTGCGCAGCTACCCGGACGGGGTACTGGCCGCGCACACGCTGGGCTACACCGGCCAGGTCAGCGCGGCCGACCAGGCGCGTCGGCCCATGCTCACCGATGAGGACACCGTCGGCCGCAGCGGACTCGAAGCGTCCTACGACGCGGCGCTGCGGGGGCGCGACGGCTACCAGATCGTGCGCCTCGACGCCCGCGGCGAGGCGGTCGGCGACGGGCCGACGGTGGCCCCGACGCCCGGTCTGACGCTCGTCACCAGCATCGACGCCGATGTCCAGCGGCTGGCCGAGCAGGCGCTGCGCAAGCAGATCGTGGCCGTGCGCGCCGCCGGCAAGGCGGCCACCAGCGGCGCCGTCGTGATCATGGACCCCCGCACCGGCCGGATCATCGCCGCGGCCAGCTACCCGACCTACGACCCCCAGGTCTTTGTGGGTGGGATCTCGGTCGCCGATTACCGCCGCCTGACCCAGCCCTCGGCCCACGACCCGCTCGTCGCGCGCGCCGTCGCCGGCCAGTTCGCGCCGGGCTCGACGTTCAAACTGGTCAGCGCCTCGGCTGACGTCATGAGCGGGCGGGCCAAGTTGGACCAGGCCTACAGCTGCCCCGGGTCGCTGAACGTCGACGGGCGCACTAAGACCAACTTCGACTCCGAGTCGATCCCCGGACCGGTCGACCTGCGCCTGGCCCTGCAGTACTCGTGCGACACCTGGTTCTACCGCTTCGCGGTCGGGGAGTACTACGCCGACCAACGCCGCGTCGACGCGGGTGAGAAGCCGCACGAATACCTGCAACGGATGGCCGGCGAGTTCGGCTTCGCCTCGGCCCCGGGCACGGATCTGCCGGTCGGTGAGCAGACCAGCGGGTCCTTCGCCGACCGCGAGACCCGCCAGCAGCGGTGGGCGGCGAACCGGCGGCAGTACTGCGCGGATGCCCGCCGCGGATATCCGCAGGTCAGCGACGCGAAGCTGCGGCAGTACCTGACCCAGCTGGCGTCGGAGAACTGCACCGACGGCTGGCGCTACCGGGCTGGCGACAACGCCGACATGGCGATCGGGCAGGGCGAGACCACGGTGTCACCTCTGCAGCTGGCCGCGGCCTACTCGGCGCTGGTCAACGGCGGCACCCTCTGGCGCCCGACCTTCGGCTGGGCCGAGGTCGACGCGGCCGGCCACGTCGTGCGCACTATCGACCCGGCGGTGAAGAACGAGGTGCCGGTGCGCCCTGGCGTGCTGGCCTACATCCGCAACTCGCTGCAGTTCGCCGACAACCACCAGGTCTCCGGGGCCATCGCGTTCGACGGTTCACCGATCAAGACCCGCATCAGCGGCAAGACCGGCACGGCCCAGGTCGAGGGCAAGGCCGACACGTCGTGGTTCGTCAGCTGGGGACCGCCCGCAGCGGCCAAGTTCGTCGTGGTCAGCATGATCGAGCAGGCGGGGACGGGCCGGTCCGCCGCGGCGCCGACGGCTCGCACCATCTGGGAGGGACTACTCGGCGCTCACGGGGCGCCGGCGCTGCCCGGGTCGGCTCCGGCCACCCGGCTGCCGAAGGTCTCCGGTCCGCGATGAGCTGCGCGGACGCGAAGCGCCGGGCGCTCGGATGAGCACCCTGGTCGACGCCGGCCTGGTGGCACCGTCGGCCCGGCGCGGCCGTCGGGGACGGCCGGCCCGGCTGGGCCGACGCC
>JALZBL010000399.1 GCA_030947395.1 Actinomycetota bacterium
CGTCCTCACCGCCGAGGGCGCGCCGGCCATCGTGCTCGACGAGTGTCTGGTGACCTGGACACGCGAGGGATACGGCAACCGCCTGCGCCGCCCCGCGCGCGGCACTGCGGAGATGCTCACGCCGCCGGCGAGCCTGGCCGTCCTGCTCGCCGGCTACCCGGTGCAGATCGACGCCGGAGCGCACGCCGCGGCCCACGGCTGACGACGCGATCCGCGGCGGCTCGGCAATCAGCGGGCGGCGGCGAGGATGGTCTGTCGAAGCGGCCCGGGCCGCGTGAACACGGCAGGCCGCCCCAAGGGTGAGGCGACGGTCACCGACCCCCCGCCCGAGTACCGACGCCCAGTCCACACGTGTACCCACCGACCGGACGGAAGCGTAACTCGCGTCCGGGTCACGCCGGGCGAGAAGGTCGGCGCCACCAGTACGTCGGCTCCGAGGGTGAACTCGTCAGAGACGTGGCCCAGTCGCGGCCAGGTGAGCCACAGCGGGCGCACGATCGGCAGCCCGCTGCCCGTTGCGGTGCGCTCCAGCCCCTGGCGGTAGGCGCCCAACGCGCGGAACACCCGCGCCCACACCGCAAAGCGGCGGGCGGTCAGCGCCGTGGAGTAGACCTGGACGTTGAGCGGCGGGCGGTTGCCCTCGTGCGTGCGCAGCATCGCGCCTCCGAAGGCGTTCATCTCCGACCAGCGCTCGAGCAGCTCGGCGGACCGGTGGACATCCGGTGTGGCCAGCGTCGTGTAGCCGCCGGTGTCGGAGTGGTTCAGCGCAAATCCCGACAGGCCCGCCGACAGCATCCCGGTGAGCGCCGAGCGCATGCCGTCCTGGGCACTCCAGTCGACGAGCTGGTCGCCCATCCAGAAGAGCCGGGCGTACCGGGGGCTGGTCGTGTAGGCGGCGCGCATGAAGTCCACGGCGTCGGTACCGCGCACCGCGGCGGACTGCAGTCGCGCCCATGCCGCGGGATAGCGGTTGTGCCACTCCGGTCCGCTGCCGGAGTGAAACACCCCGTCATACGGCGTCTGCTCACCGAAGTCCGCCATCCAGCCGCTCGCGCCGAAGGTCTTGGCCATGGCCCTGACCACGCTGGTCATCCACCGCCGGGCCGTCGGGTTCGAGAGGTCGACGAGGCCCGCCGAGAAGCCGCCCTGGGGCAGCCGGTACGGCGTCCCCGCCGCGGTGCGCACGAGGTACCCATGGGTGGCCGCGGCGGCGAACAGGTTGGTCTCGCCGGGCGGCACTCCCGTGTCGGTGAACATCGGGTTGACGTAGGTCATCACCCGGATCCCCTGGCGGCGCAGGTCGGAGACCAGCGTGCTCCAGCCCGGATACTGGGTGTTGTTCAACGTCCAGTTCCAGACCAGACGGCTGCCGAAGTCCGTCGTGCGCTCACCGACCCAGTCCTGCAGCCAGACGCCGGCCAGTGGCACGCCGGCCTGGCGCAGGGCCGCGACGCGGGCCCGCACCTCGGTGGTACCCCCCTGGATGCCGACGACCGCGCCCCGATCGACCCAGTGGGGCAGCGGCCGCATCCGGCCCGCGTACTGGGTGTAGGCGCCGATCAGCTGCGCGGGGGTGGTTCCGCGCAGGATCTGGGAGTGCATCGTGGTGCTCCACAGCTGGCTGGCGATGCGATCGCGCCGGGACAGGTCGAACACGCCATACCGGTCGTCGATCCAGAAGAACCCCCGGTTGGCGCTGGTCAGGTATTGCGGGACCACGGCGTAGGTGGTGTTGTAGGCGCCACCCTGAGGCGGGGTCATCGCGTTCTCGGCCTGGGTGACGCCGGGCTCGCCGCGTCCCACGCCCTGCTCGCGGGTGAAGATCGGCACCACGCCGCCCTTGAGGTCCCACCGGGTCATGGCACCGAAGCCGTGGACCGCCTCGCCGCGCGGTGAGCCGGCGGTGACCAGCACCGTGGTCGCGCCGGGCGCGTCGACGTGCGCGGTCATCGCCAGCCGCGCGGGGGAGGCCTCGGAGAAGGTCAAGACGAAGCGGGCGCCGCCACCGAGCGAGCCCGAGAGAATCACCGTCCGGCCCGTGGCGCGCAGTACCGTGACCCGCTGGGCCCGCCAGCAACGGTCAAACGAGGCATTGACCTGATAGAAGCCGCCGGCGCCCGCGGCAGTGAAGGAACCCCTTCCGGCCCCGACGAACGGCGACCCAGGCGCCGACGCCCACAGCACGTGGCCGTGCGCGTCGACCGTGACCCCGCGGCGGTTCACCTCAATCTCGAACGGACCGAGGTGGCGCGCCCCGCGGGCTCCTCGATCGACCGACAGGGACGCGTGCCCGGGCGGGCAGATTGCCACCGGATGCTCTGAGGACGCTGCCCCACTGGTCGCCGGGAGCGCCATCAGTCCCGATGCC
>JALZBL010000400.1 GCA_030947395.1 Actinomycetota bacterium
CCGTCGTCCACCGAGACGCGCCTGCGCTCGACGACGGCTGCCTGCCGCGGCTTCGTCTACGCGGCGTCCACCATGGGCGTCACCGGCACGCGGGCGACGGTCGGCGACGCCGCGGAAGGGCTCGTGGCCCGCACCCGGGCGGCGGCGCCCGACCTTGCGGTCTGTGTCGGTCTGGGTGTCTCCACCGGTGCCCAGGCCACCGAGGTGGCGGCCTTCGCCGACGGCGTCATCGTCGGGTCCGCCTACGTGCGGGAAATGCTCGAGGGCCGCGGGGCCCACGGCGTGCGCATACTGTCCGAAGACTTGGCGAAGGGCGTCCGCGCATGAGTGCCGTAGGAATCCCGTTCCCCTGCGGAGCAGTGTCATGATCCTGAGCGCCGTAGGCGTCGGTTTCCCCTGCGGAGCAGCGTCATGATCCTGGCCACCATCCCGAGCCCGACCCAGGGTGTCTGGAACCTCGGCCCGCTGCCGATCCGGGCGTACGCGCTCTGCATCGTCGTGGGCATCATCGCCGCGATCCAGCTCACCGAGCGCCGCTGGGTGGCCCGCGGCGGAGCGCCGGGTGACGTGCTCGACATCGCTGTCTGGGCCGTTCCCTTCGGCATCGTCGGCGGCCGGATCTACCACGTGATCAGCAGCCCGCAGGCCTACTTCGGCGCGCACGGCCACCCGCTGCGGGCTTTCGCGATCTGGGAGGGCGGGCTCGGCATCTGGGGAGCGATCGCCCTCGGCGGGGTCGGTGCGTGGATCGCCTGCCGGCGCCGCGGTATCCCGCTGCCCGCCTTCGCCGATGCCCTGGCGCCCGGGCTGCTGGTGGCCCAGGCGATCGGCCGCCTCGGCAACTGGTTCAACAACGAGCTCTACGGCGGTCCGACCCACCTGCCCTGGGCGCTGAAGATCTATGCCTGGGACGGCGGCAAGGCGGTCGTCGGGGCCGATGGGCACCCGGTGGTGCTGGGCACCTTCCATCCCACGTTCCTGTACGAGCTGCTGTGGAATCTCGCCGCCGCCGCCGTCGTGATCTGGGCCGACCGCCGCTTCCGGCTGGGTCACGGCCGCGCGTTCGCCCTGTACGTCGCCACCTACTGTCTGGGCCGGCTCTGGGTCGAGCTGCTGCGCACCGATCCGGCCAACCACTTCTTCGGCGTGCGGCTCAACGTGTTCACCGCCGTGATCGTCGGTCTCGCCGGGGTCGGCTACTTCGTGCACCAGCGTGGCCGGCCGCGGGAGGTCATCACCCGGGGCGCCGATGCCGCCGCCGAGCAGCCCGAAGAGGCGGCCACCCGGTGACCACCGACCGCGGCGCGCCGCCCGGCAAGTCTCCCTGTCCGTTTCGGTGCGTACTCGGCAGTAGGGCTGTGTACCCTTCGGGCTGACCCGCCGGTGACCCTGGCCGGGTCGTCCTCGTCGGAACCGGGCCAGAGTCGCCCCGCGGATGACAGCCCAGCGGTCAACCACCTCAAGGGCTCAGCCCCCGCCGGATCGCCGGCGTCGCGCCAGCCGTCCCGCCAGTTTCGCCGTTCTTGACCACCGGCCGGGCTCACCGCCCCCGCCCGGAACCTCCTCCGAGGTCCGGCCGGCCGCCGACGACGGGAGTGACATGACCGACCCCACCGCCCCCGCCACTCCCGCTGTTCCGTTCTCGGCCCTGCCGGCCGCGTCGGGGCTGTACGACCCGGCGCACGAGAAGGACGCCTGTGGCGTCGCCTTCGTGGCCGATGCCCGCGGCCGCCGCTCGCGCACCATCGTCGCGCTCGGGCTCACCGCCCTGCACAACCTCGACCACCGCGGCGCCGCCGGCTCCGAGCCCAACTCAGGGGACGGCGCCGGGATCCTCACCCAGATCCCCGATGCGCTGCTGCGCGCGGAGGTCGACTTCGACCTGCCCCCGATCGGCGAGTACGCCGTCGGCATCGCCTTCCTGCCCACCGACAAGGCCGAGTGCGCGGCCCGTGTCGAGGACGTCGCCCGGATCGCCGCCGAAGAGGGCCTGACCGTCCTCGGCTGGCGTGACGTGCCGGTCGAGCCCGACGGCGCGGATGTCGGGCCCACGGCGCTGGCGGTCATGCCGCACTTCGCGCAGCTGTTCGTGGCCGAGACCATGGCCGGCCGGGCCGACGCAGAGGCCTTCGGCGGCACCGTCGCGCACAACGGGGTGACCCGCCTCGAGCGGCGTGCGTTCGTCCTGCGCAAGCGGGCCGAACGGGCCGCCGCCGACGCGGGCAGCTCCATGTACGTGGTCTCGCTGTCCTCACGCACGATCACCTACAAGGGCATGCTGACCACCGACCAGCTGCCGGCGTTCTTCCCCGACCTGCACGACGAGCGCCTGGAGTGCGCGGTGGCCGTGGTGCACAGCCGCTT
>JALZBL010000401.1 GCA_030947395.1 Actinomycetota bacterium
GTACTGGCCCCGGCGATCACCTCGGGCCAGGTGGATGCCTTCGCCGAGGTCGTTCGGCGCCGGCAGGACCGGGAGCCGTTGCAGTATCTGCTCGGGCACGCCGCGTTCCGTCACCTCGACCTGGCGGTGGGACCGGGGGTGTTCATCCCGCGCCCGGAGACCGAGCTGCTGGTCGACGCCGTGTTGCCGCACCTGGCGGCGATCGCGCATCCCGTGGTCGTGGACCTCTGTGCTGGTTCTGGTGCGCTGGGCCTGGCGATCGCCACTGAGTGCCCGGCCGCCGACGTCACCGTGGTCGAGCACAGCACCGACGCCCTGGCCTGGTTGCGCGGCAACGTCGAGGCACTCGGCGGCGGACGGGTGCGGATAGTTGCCGGCGACGTCACCGATCCACACCTGCTGAGCGACCCGGCGGGTTTGGGTGCTTTGGTCGCCCGGGTCGACGCGGTGCTCAGCAATCCGCCCTACGTGCCGGAGGGCAGCCGGGTCGACGCGGAGGTTGATCACGATCCGCCGGAGGCAGTCTTCGCCGGTGCGGATGGCCTCGACCTCATGCCCGGCATCATTGCCCTCGCCGCCGCCCTGTTGCGCTCGGGCGGCCGATTGGCCCTCGAACACAGCGAGACCCACGGGCCAGCCCTGCTCGAGGCGTTCGAACCCAGGAGCTGGCGAGACGTCGCCGGCCACGAAGATCTCACCGCCCGTCCGCGCTACGTCGTAGCGACGAAGGCCTGAGCCCGTTGCCGTTTCGGGTCCGCTTTTCCGCTGGTCGCAGTGAGAACAGGCGCACACTGGATGCACGGGACTAGCGGCGAACTGGCGAATAGGTGTTGGCATGTGGTGGTGGCTCGTACTTCTGGTGCTCGTGGGACTCATCGGTTGGGGCCTGTGGCGAGCAGCGGCGTGGGCGAAGAGCACCGAAGACGACACCGGTTACTTGTTCGAAGGCGGCGGGCGCGGATCGTACGGCGCCAAGTTCCTTTCGATTCTGCGTGGCCGCGGCAACGACTGAGGTTGCTACGCGCGCCCCAGTTGGTCCGCGAGCCCAACCGGCTCAGGCGGTCGGAGTCAGCGGTCGGGTTTAGCAGTCGGGGCTCAGCGGTCGGGGTTCAGCAACCGGGTGTTGGGCTCGCCCGAGCCGTTGCGTCCGGGATCGACGGTGATGCACTGCCCGCCACGTACCGCGCCGCCGGAGTACGCCTGACGCAAGCAGTTGCGCAGCGCCAGTTGCCCCCAGTAGTCGGGGTGCAGCGACTCGGCAATGCCGAGCGGCCCAGCTGAGGCGGTCACGGTGCGGATGTTGGCGACCCACTCACTGCGGTTCACCGCTGCATCGGCGCGCCAGTTCGACGGGTCCTGTTCGTACAGCTTGCGGGTGCCCTTCTCGCACAACCGGTGGTCCTCGAAGAGCCGGCTGACGTCCAGCACGTGCGCATTGGCCAGACCGCTGGCCTTCACCGCGCCGGTCACGGCCGAGTTGATCGCCGGCAGCGCGGTGCGGTTGGCCCAGGTCAGGTCGGCGTTCCAGAAACCGCACCCGCCGATCGTCTGCCGGGTCTTGGCGAACTCGGGATAGCGCAGTCCCGAGCCGCTCGGCACCGGCGACGGGTAGGTCTGCGCGACCACGCCGTAGTCCCCGGCGGAGTAGCCGGCATCGGCCATCGCGGTGCGGATGTCGGACAGCGAGCGGGTCAGATCGGCGGTACGCGCGGCGACCGCGGCCGGCTCGAAGCGGGAACGGACCGAAGCGTCGTCGTGGCAGTAGTTGCGCCAGACGATGGTCGAGAGCAGGTAGTCGCGCACGCAGTCCTGCACGATGGAGGAGAAGCCGAAGTCGTCGCCGACCACCGAGACGGCAACCATCCTCACCCGGTGAGTGCGGGCGAACTCCTGCAGCTGCCGTACCTGTCCGTCGTGACCTCGTCCGTCGTGGTAGCGGTCGACGCCCGGTGTGAAGTCGCCGCCGGCGTAGGGCGACGTGGACGTCCGGGCGCCTGAACAGGCCAGGTTCAGCGACCGCACCCCGCCGAGGTGGATCTCGGCCGAGGTCGAACGGCGGCAGCTGGCAACCGGCGGATGGGCAGCGGTGTCGGTGCTGGTGCCGGTGTCGGCGTAGGCCGACGGGCCCAGCGCGTCGATCTGCGACGTGGCGTAGGCGTGGGTGTTGCCGGCCCAGCGCCCGGCCGCGCCCGCGATATAGGAATCGCCGAGGCTGACCACCCAGGCCGGCCCGCCCGGTGGATGCGGGCCGCTCGGTACGCCGGCTCCGACCGGCGCACTCGCACTGATCAGCCCGAGCCCGGCGAGCGCCACGGCGAGAGCGGCCGCAGTGAGCGCGAGAGCCGCTCGCGGCCGGGTCC
>JALZBL010000096.1 GCA_030947395.1 Actinomycetota bacterium
CCGTAACGCCGAGCGCCGCCCCCTGGGCCACTCGAGCTACTGCCGTAGCTACTACTTGGTCCGGGCGGTCTTCGCGCTGGGATGCCGCCGCTGTCCCGCCGTTCCCTGTCGGCGCCCGATGCGCTATGTTGATCTTCGTCGAACTTCGATACCGGAGGCTTTCGCCTGAACCCTGGGGGGCGGGTGAGAGCGCGCGGGGGTCGCAGGCACAGGAGTGCGACAAATGCGTCCCTCGAGTCGGATCCAGTCCGGCTCGGGGGACGCGCCCATGCCGGCCGGGGAGGGTCCATGCCGGCCGAGGAGGATTGCCGCATGGAAACCTCCCGCGCGAACGCTCGAGAGCAGGTGCTGGTCGACGCCGCCTGGCTGCACCAGGCCCAGTCGGAGGCTGAGCCCCCGGTCCTGCTCGACGTGCGTTGGAGCCTGGGCGATCCGGACGGGTACGCGCACTACCGGGCCGGTCACCTGCCGGGTGCCCTCTACGTCGACCTCGAGACCGAGTTGGCCGCACCACCCAGCACCACCGGAGGGCGGCACCCGCTGCCCGATCTTGACGACCTCCAGTCCGCCGCCCGGCGGTGGGGGCTACGTGCCGGCCGCCTGGTCGTGGCCTACGACGACACCGGCGGGCTGGCCGCGGCCCGGGCCTGGTGGCTGTTGCGCTGGGCCGGGTTTCCCGACGTAAAGCTGCTCGACGGGGGCTTGCCGGCCTGGACGGCGTCGGGCGGCCCGTTGTTCACCGACGAGCCGGTGCCGCCCCAGCCCGGTGACGTCGTGCTGACGCCCGGCCACCTGCCGATGCTCACCGCGGACGCCGCTGCGGTCCTCGCGGAACAGGGCGTGCTGCTCGACGCGCGGGCCCCGGCGCGCTACCGCGGCGAGGTCGAGCCGGTCGATTCCCGGGCTGGCCACATTCCCGGTGCGCTCAGCGCGCCCGCGACGGGCAACCTCGTCGAGGGCCGGTTCCTACCCACCGACGACCTGCGGGCGCGTTACGAAGCACTGGGAGTGCGGGCTGGGCCCGTGGGCGCCTACTGCGGCTCGGGGGTCACCGCGGCGCACACCGTGGCCGCGCTGGCCGCGGTGGGGGTGTCGGCGGCGCTCTATCCGGGGTCCTGGTCGGCCTGGTCGGCCGATCCCGCCCGGCCGGTCGCCACCGGCCCGTGAACCTGGCCACCGTCGCGTGAGCACCGACCAAGCGCTATCCACGGTGGCTAGGCTTGCGTGCTAGCCCGCCGACCGGACGGGACGTCGAGCTGGCCCGCCGCGTGCGGCCCACACCGTCATCTGCGTGGAGGTTTGCCGTCATGGCCGAGATCGCGTTGCCGCACGGCGTACCGACGCAACTGCTGGTGGGTGGCGAGTGGGTCGACGGAGCGGACGGCTCGTTCGACGTGCTGAACCCCTCAACCGGGCGGCTGCTCTCCCCGGTCGCCCGCGCGGGCCTCGGCGACCTCGACAAGGCCTTGGCCGCGGCCGACACCTCGCTTTCCGAGTGGGCCGCCACGGCCCCGCGCGAGCGGGCCGAAGTGCTGCGGCGCACCTGGGAGCTGACGATCAGCCGGCGCGAGGATATCGCGCTGGTCATGAGCCTGGAGATGGGCAAGTCCCTCACCGACTCGCGGGCCGAGGTCACCTACGCTGCCGAGTTCTTCCGCTGGTTCAGCGAGGAGGCGGTACGCATCGGCGGAGAGCTGCGCTGGGCACCGGCCGGGACGAACCGCATCCTGACCTTCCGCCGTCCGGTCGGCGTGGCGCTGCTGCTGACGCCCTGGAACTTCCCGGCCGCGATGGCCACCCGCAAGATCGCTCCGGCCCTGGCTGCCGGCTGCACGGTGGTGCTCAAGCCGCCCTCGGAGACGCCGTTCACCGCGTTGCTGATCGGCCAGCTCCTGCTTGAGGCCGGAGCGCCGGCCGGCACCGTGAACCTGCTGCCCACCGACCGGCCGGGTGAGCTGGTCGGGGCCGCACTGGCCGACGACCGGGTACGCAAGCTGTCGTTCACCGGCTCCACCGGCGTCGGCGTGAGCCTGCTCGAGCAGGCGGCCAAGCGGGTGGTCAACACGACGATGGAGCTCGGCGGCAACGATCCGTTCTTGGTCCTGGAGGACGCCGACCTCGACGCCGCGGTGGACGGCGCGATGCTGGCCAAGATGCGCAACGGCGGCCAGGCCTGCACCGCGGCCAACCGGTTCTTCGTCCACGAATCCGTCGTCGCCGAGTTCGCCGCCCGCCTGGCCGCGCGGATGGGTGCGCTGCGCGTCGGACCCGCAACGGCCGAGGACACCGAGCTCGGTCCCATGGTCAGCCAGCGGGCGGTCGACGGGATCGCCGACAAGGTGGACCGCTCGGTCGCGGCCGGTGCCGGTGTCGTCATCGGCGGCGAGCGGCTGGACCGGCCGGGCTTCTACTACCCGGCGACCGTCCTGTCCGACGTCCCCCGCGACGCGGCGGTGTCCACCGAGGAGGTCTTCGGTCCGGTCGCGCCGATCATCTCCGTCCGCGACGACGACGACGCGCTGCGCCTGGCCAACGACACGGACATGGGCCTGGCCGGCTACATCTACACCCGCGACCTGGCCCGCGGCCTGCGGGTCAGCGAGCGCCTCGAGGTCGGCATGGTCGGTCTGAACCGGGGGATCGTCTCCGATCCGGCTGCCCCGTTCGGCGGCCTGAAGGCATCCGGACTTGGCCGCGAGGGCAGTCACGAGGGCATCGACGCCTACCTAGAGACGACTTACGTCGCCACCAGCTGGTAGCCGTATCAGGTCCGAACCACCCGCGCTCCTCCTCGTACCGCAGCACTCGTGCCGGAGCGGAGGAGAAGGCGATGTCGATCACGGTGACGACCTCGACACTGGTCCACGGCGGCCGGTGCTGGTGGGACTTTACCGCCGCGCGCTGGGTGTGCGGGCCGAGATGCGACCTCCGCGCTCATCCCGAGCCGGCATCGCCGTACCGCGCGCGACATGCGGTCATCGACGGGCAGACGGGCGCGGTCGCCGGTGCGCTGGAAGATCACCGTTCCCATGCGGCGGCGGCCTGAGTCTGCGGAACCGGGCGAAGCATCACCACCATCTCAGTCGACAACGACAGCGATCAACGGCGTGAGAGCCGGCGCGCGGCGGCCTGGACGACGGGAGCGAAGCGCTGCCCGGGCGCACGCCCGAGGCGTTCGATCGGTCCCGAGATCGAAACCGCGGCCAGGACGGCTCCCTCCGAGCCGCGCACCGGCGCCGACACCGAGGCGACCCCGGCCTCGCGCTGGGCCACCGACTGGGCCCACCCACGCCGGCGAACCTCGGCCAAGACGCGCTCGCTGAACTGCGCCCGCATCAGCAGGTCGGCCAGGACGCCGGGCGGCTCCCAGGCGCACAGGACCTGGGCCCCTGAACCGGCCGACAGCGGCAGCCGGGCTCCGACCGGCACCGTTGTTCGTAGCCCGGTCCGCCGTTCGGCCACGGCGACGCAGACGCGGTCGTTGCCCTCCCGCCGGTACAGCTGGGCGCTCTCGCCGGACTCGTCGCGCAGCCAGGCCAGGACGCCGGGCGCGTGCTCCAGCAGTGGGTCGGCGCCGGACTGAGCGGCCAGCGCGGTGACCTTCGCGCCGAGGGTGAAGCGGCCTTCCGCGTCGCGCCGCAGCAGCTCGTGCGCCTCGAGGGCCACGGCCAGGCGATGCGTGGTCGCGCGGGGGAGGCCGGTGCGCTCGACCAGCGCGGCCAGCGCGCCCGGCTCGACCGCCGCGGCGTCCAGAATCTGCACCGCCTTGTCGAGCACCCCGATACCGCTATGCTGTCCCATGCATCGATACATTAATCTCATAATCTGAGATGGCAAATTTTGGGAGGGTGACCGCCGTGGGCACCACGATGGCCGAGAAGCTGTGGGAAGGCCACGTCGTGCGGCGCGCCGCCGGGGAACCGGATCTGGTCTTCGTCGACCTGCATCTCGTCCATGAGGTCACCAGCCCGCAGGCCTTCGACGGATTGCGCCTGGCCGGCCGGTCGGTGCACCGACCCGATCTCACCCTGGCCACTGAGGATCACAACGTCCCGACGACGGACATAGACCGCCCCATTGCCGACCCGGTGAGCCGCACCCAGGTCGAGACGTTGCGCCGCAACTGCGCCGAGTTCGGGGTCCGGCTCTATCCGATGGGTGACCTCGACCAGGGCATCGTGCACGTCATCGGTCCGCAGCTCGGGCTTACGCAGCCGGGGATGACCATCGTCTGCGGCGACTCACACACCTCCACCCACGGGGCCTTCGGTGCACTGGCGTTCGGCATCGGCACCAGCCAGGTCGAGCACGTGCTGGCCACGCAGACCCTTCCGCTGGACCGGCCCAAGACGATGGCGGTCACGGTTGACGGTGACCTTTCCCCGGGCGTCACCGCCAAGGACGTCATCCTCGCCGTCATCGCCCGGACCGGCACCGGCGGCGGTCAGGGTTACGTGGTCGAGTATCGCGGCAGTACGTTCCGGGCGATGAGCATGGAAGCCCGCATGACCGTGTGCAACATGAGCATCGAGTGGGGCGCGCGGGCCGGCATGATCGCGCCGGACGAGACCACGTTTGCGTACCTGCGCGGCCGTCCGCACGCCCCTCAGGGACAGGATTGGGAGGCGGCGATCGAGTACTGGTCGTCACTGCGTACCGACGACGACGCCGAGTTCGACGCCGATGTGGTGCTCGACGCGGCCGAGATCGCGCCGTTCGTCACCTGGGGCACCAATCCGGGCCAGGGCGCGCCACTGTCGGCTTCGGTTCCCGACCCGGCGAGTCAGGCCGATGCCGGCGACCGCGAGGCGGCGCAGAAGGCGTTGGCCTACATGGGTTTGGTGGCCGGAACCCCGTTGCGCGACATCCGGGTCGACACGGTCTTCATCGGGTCGTGCACCAATGGGCGGATCGAGGACCTGCGGGCCGCGGCCGACGTCATCCGGGGGCACAGGGTCGCCGACGGCGTGCGCATGCTGGTCGTGCCGGGGTCGATGCGCGTGCGGGCCCAGGCCGAACAAGAGGGTCTGGACCGGATCTTCACCGCAGCCGGGGCCGAGTGGCGCCAGGCCGGGTGCTCCATGTGTCTGGGCATGAACCCCGACCAGCTCGCGGCTGGCGAGCGCAGCGCCTCGACCTCGAACCGCAACTTCGAGGGCCGGCAGGGCAAGGGCGGCCGGACCCATCTCGTCAGCCCGCTCGTGGCCGCCGCGACCGCCGTCACCGGTCACCTGTCCAGCCCGGCCGACCTGTCCAGCCCGGCCGACCTGTCCAGCCCGGCCGTCCTGTCCAGCCCGGCCGTTCGGTAAGGAGGACCAGTGCAGCCGTTCACCGTCCACACCGGACGCGCCGTGCCACTGAGGCGGACCAACGTCGACACCGACCAGATCATCCCGGCGGTCTACCTGAAGCGCGTCACCCGGACCGGGTTCGAGGACGGGCTGTTCAACGCCTGGCGGGCCAACGAGCCGGACTTCGTCCTGAACCAGCCGCGCTACGACGGTGCTTCCATCCTCGTCGCCGGGCCCGACTTCGGCACCGGCTCCTCCCGCGAGCACGCGGTCTGGGCGTTACTCGACTACGGCTTCCGCGTGATCATCTCCCCGCGCTTCGCCGACATCTTTCGCGGTAACTCGCTCAAGGCCGGGCTGCTGACCGTGATGCTGGAGGAGAAGGTCGTCCAGCGCCTGCAGGACGACATCGAGGACGAACCGGCGACCGAGGTCACCGTCGATCTTGACGGGCGCACGGTGCGCTGGAGTGGCGAGTTGCACTCCTTCGACCTCGACGACTACACGCGCTGGCGCCTGCTCAACGGCTTGGACGACATCGCACTAACGCTGAGCCATGTGGATGTGATCGGCGCGTTCGAGTCGGCGCGGCCGGCGTGGTTGCCGCGAGTCACCGCACCGGGTGCGATTTCCTGAGCCGTTTCGGGCGTGTTGTGCCCGCGTCATGGGGCATCGGGCCTACCGTCGGCGCCAGCATTCATCGACCGGCCGCGCGAGCGGTCATGTGGCGAAAGGGATTCCAGTGGCGACCAAGGCTGAGTTCATCCAGGCAGTAGCGGGGCGCCTCGACGGCGACCGGAAAGCAGCGACTGCGGCCGTCGATAGCGTCATCAAGACGATCTACGCCCACGTGGCCAAGGGCGAGCCCGTTCGACTGACCGGATTCGGCACGTTCGAGCGCCGGACGCGCTCGGCGCGCACCGGGCGCAACCCGCGCACCGGCGAGGCCGTTAAGGTCAAGAAGACCAACACGCCCGCCTTCCGCGCCGGAGCGGAGTTCAAAGACATTGCCAGCGGGGCCAAGAAGCCGGAGAAAGTGGTTGCGGCGAAGAAGACGGCCGCCACGAAGACCACCGCGGCCAAGCGAACGGCTCCGGCCAGGCGGACGAGTGCGATGACGACGGCGGCGCCGGCTCGCAAGAGCGCGGCCCGGGCGACGGCGAGCAAGACCCCACCGGCCAAGAAGACAACCTCGGCCCGCAAGAGCACCGCGGCCACCAAGGCTCCGACCAAGCGGACCGCGGCCAAGAAGAGCGCCGCCAAGCGCAGCAGCGCCTCCGCTCGCTGAGCAGCGCCTCAGCTGGCTGAGCAACGCCTCCGCTCCCTCAGCCGCGGCCGGCCGCGAGGTCGGCGGGCCTATTGACTCGCCGGTCAGGCCGCGCCCAGCGGGGGAACCAACCGGCGAATCTCGTGGAGGTCGTCGATCCCGCAGTTGCGCAGGTGCGTGTGGATCTCGTCGAGTTCGCGCTGTGT
>JALZBL010000097.1 GCA_030947395.1 Actinomycetota bacterium
CGCTCGGCGCGCGTCGACGCGCTGCGCCGCGCCGTCGCCGACTCGAAGTCGCTCCGTTCGGACCAGCCCTCGTCCTGCTCGCTCACGCGCGTGGAACTCCCTGCTTCATCGTTCGTCGGTGGGGGCGCCCGCGCGTGTCCCGCGGAGGGCGACGGCGGCCGGCCGGATCTGGACCCTGACCGGTACAGCGTCCGAAGCGCCGGGTTCGTTTCTGGCAGTGGCCGACGTCTCCTTGGCCCGACCAGGGCCGGTATCCATGCTATCGCGGCGTGATGTATCGTGCTGATACATCGCAGCGAGATGCCGCACCAACTGCACGACCTCGGAACCAACGCTGTACCACTTCACCGCGGCAGCCGGCCGTCACCGCGAGGCCGGACGACGGACGGAACCGGATGCTCGAGATCGCCGTACTGGGGCTGCTGAGCGAGAGCCCGCTGCACGGCTACGAGTTGCGCAAGCGGCTCGCCGGGCTGCTCGGCACCTTCCGGCAATTCTCCTACGGATCCCTCTACCCGACGCTGCGCAAGCTGTCCGAGGCCGGCTGGATCACGGAGGAGACGCCGACTGAGCTCACCGCGCCGGCCACCCGTTCGCGGCGCGGCAAGCGCGTCTACCAGCTCACCGCCGAGGGCAAGGAGCACTTCGCCCAACTGCTCGGTGACGTCAGCCCCGACGCCTACGGGGAGGAGGAGTTCGGCGCCCGGCTGGCCTTCTTCGCCCAAACCCGTTCCGATATCCGCTTGCAGGTCCTGGAGGGCCGGCGACGACGGGTCGAAGAGCAGCGCGAGGGCATGGCCAGCTCCATCGCCCGCACCCGTGGGCGGCTCGACCGTTACACCCTGAAGCTGCAGGAGCACGGACTGGAATCGGTGGACCGCGAGGTCCGCTGGCTCACCGAACTGATCGACGGAGAACACAGTCGAGGAATCGACGGAGAACACAAGGGTGCCACCACCAATCGCACCGCCGAGGGCTCGCCGTCACCCATCCGCCGCGATCGCCCCTGATCGCGGCACCATCACCTGAGGAGGGCCCAGCATGGGTTCGGACAACACCACCGGCGGCGGCAAGATCCGCGTCGCCATCGTCGGCGTAGGTAACTGCGCCTCGTCCTTGGTTCAGGGCGTGACCTACTACACCGACGCTGACCCCGCTGAGCGCGTTCCCGGGCTCATGCATGTGGAGTTCGGTCCGTACCACGTTCGCGACATCGAGTTCGTGGCCGCGTTCGACGTGGACGCCAAGAAGGTCGGCCACGATCTGTCCGAGGCCATCGTGGCGAGTGAGAACAACACGATCACGATCTGCGACGTGGCCCCGACCGGGATCATCGTGCAGCGCGGACACACCTTCGACGGGCTCGGCGAGTACTACCGCGAGATCGTCACCGAGTCCGAAGAGGCCCCGGTCGACGTCGTCAAGACGCTTCAGGACGCACAGGTGGACGTGCTCGTGTCCTACCTTCCGGTGGGTTCGGAGGAGGCCGACCGCTTCTACGCCCAGGCCTGCATCGACGCCAATGTCGCCTTCGTCAACGCGCTACCGGTCTTCATCGCCAGCGACCCGGTCTGGGCCCAAAAGTTCACCGACGCCGGTGTACCGATCATCGGCGACGACATCAAGAGCCAGGTCGGCGCGACGATCACCCACCGCGTCCTGGCCAAGCTGTTCGAGGACCGCGGCGTGGAACTGCTGCGCACGTACCAGCTGAACTTCGGCGGCAACATGGACTTCATGAACATGCTGGAGCGCAAGCGCCTGCAGTCCAAGAAGATCTCCAAGACCCAGTCGGTCACGTCCCAGATCCCGCACGAGATGCGCAAGGCCGACGTCCACATCGGCCCGTCGGACCACGTGCCATGGCTCGACGACCGCAAGTGGGCCTACGTGCGGCTGGAGGGCAAGAGCTTCGGTGACACCCCGCTCAACCTCGAGTACAAACTCGAGGTGTGGGACTCGCCCAACTCGGCCGGCGTCATCATCGACGCGGTGCGCGCGGCCAAGATCGCCAAAGACCGCGGTCTCGGCGGCCCGGTGCTCTCCGCGTCGAGCTACTTCATGAAGAGCCCGCCTGAGCAGTACAGCGACGACGAGGCCCGCGACGCGGTGGAAGCGTTTATCAACGCCGACCACTGAGGGCTGACCCTCACCACCGCCGCCGATCCTTCTTCCGGCCCGCCGGATGCTCCCAGCAAGGGGAGCGTCCGGCCGGCGCAGCGAACCAACCGCCCCCGTGACTTGGAGCACCGACATGACCAACCCTGGCGCCTCACCTTCCGACGGCGGCCCCGGCCGGCCCCAGCCGCCGGGCGGTCCCGGCAACCAGCCGCCGCCCGGTTACCGCCCCGTGCCGCCGGGCTACGGGCAGCCGCCCGCATTCGGCAGTCAACCGACGCCGTACGGGTCGTACCCCCCACCGCCGCAATTCCAGCCGGGCGGCCAGGGCCCGGGCGGCTACCCACCAATGCCGGCGAACACCGACGTGGCCGGCTCCGGCAAGGGGTTCTTCGCGGCCCTGTTCGACTTCTCGTTCACGACGTTCGTCACGCCGAAGATCGTCAAGGTGCTGTACATCCTGATCACCGTCGGCCTGGCGCTGATCTACCTCGCCCTCGTGGTCAGCGCCTTCGCCAACAACGGCGGGGCGGGCGTGCTCGTGCTGATCTTCGGTGCCCTCGGCTACCTGGTTTACCTGGCCTTCGCTCGGGTGGTGCTCGAGTTCTACATGGCGGTGTTCCGCATCGCCGACGACGTACAGGCGATGCGCCGGCGCGGCTGAGCCGGACCGGCGCGGTTGAGCGAAACCGGCGTGGCCGAGCAGGCCCCCTGTTTCCCCAGCCGCAGGGGCGCGGCAGGATCTGAGCCATGAGTGCACCGATCGATCCGACGTCGACCTCGGCCTGGGCCGAGTTGATCCGTCACCGCGACCAGCTCCAGCCCGACCTGCGCGGCTGGTTCGCCGCGGACCCCACCCGCGCCACCGCGATGAGCTACCCGGTGGCCGACCTCTTCATCGACCTGTCGAAGAGCCTGGCCACCCCAGAAACGCTCGGCCTACTGCTGCGCCTGGCCGAGCAGGTCCAGCTGCCCTCCCGCATCGAGGCGATGTTCAGCGGCGAGCACATAAACGTCACCGAGGACCGCGCCGTCCTGCACACCGCCCTGCGCCGGCCGGTGGCCGAGACGCCGCACCTCGACGTCGACGGGCACGACGTCGACGAGGAGGTCCACGCCGAACTGCGCAAGGTCTACGACTTCGCGACCAAGGTCCGCGACGGAGCCTGGACCGGCGTCACCGGCCGACGGATCGAGACGGTGGTGAACATCGGCATCGGCGGCTCCGATCTCGGCCCGGTGATGGTCTACGAGGCCTTGCTGCCGTACCGGGCCGAGGGCCTGGCGTGCCGGTTCATCTCCAACATCGACCCGACCGACGTGGCCGAGACCGTCCGCGACCTCGACCCGGCCACCACCCTGTTCATCGTCGCGTCGAAGACGTTCGGCACGCTGGAGACGCTGACCAACGCCCGGCTGGCCCGGGCCTGGCTGTGGGACTCGCTGCAGTCCGCCGGGGCGATCACCGACTCCGACGATTCCCGGCGACAGGCGGTGGCTAAGCACTTCGTCGCGGTGTCGACCGCGCTCGACAAGGTGGCCGACTTCGGCATCGACCCGGCCAACGCGTTCGGCTTCTGGGACTGGGTCGGTGGGCGCTACTCGGTCGACTCGGCGATCGGGACGTCACTGGTGATCGCTATCGGCCCGGAGCGGTTCAGCGAGTTTCTGGCCGGCTTCCACGCCGTCGACGAACATTTCCGCACGGCGCCGCTGGCCGAGAACGTGCCGGCGCTGATGGGCCTGCTCAACGTCTGGTACGTCAACTTCCACGACGCGCAGACCCACGCCGTCCTGCCCTACGCCCAGTACCTGCACCGTTTCCCCGCCTACCTGCAGCAGCTGACCATGGAGTCCAACGGCAAGTCGGTGCGCTGGGACGGTTCGCCGGTGACGACCGGGACCGGTGAGGTGTTCTGGGGCGAACCCGGCACCAACGGCCAGCACGCGTTCTACCAGCTGATCCACCAGGGCACCCGGCTCATCCCCGCCGACTTCATCGCGGTGGCCACGCCGGCCAATCCGCTCATCGACCGCGACGCGCCGGGTCGGCCCGACGTGCACGAACTGTTCCTCGCCAACTTCTTCGCCCAGACCAAGGCCCTGGCCTTCGGCAAGACGGCCGAGGAGGTGCGAGCGGAGGGAACCGCCGAGGCGGTCGTGCCGGCCCGGGTGTTCAGCGGCAACCGCCCGACCACCTCGATCATGGCGCCAGCGCTGACGCCCGCCGTGGTCGGCCAGCTCATCGCGTTGTACGAACACATCACCTTCGTCGAGGGCACGGTGTGGGGCATCGACAGCTTCGACCAGTGGGGGGTCGAGCTGGGCAAGAAGCTGGCGGTGGAGGTGACACCCGCCGTCGGCGGGGACCTCGACGCGCTGGCCGGTCAGGATCCGTCCACCCGTTCACTGATCGAGTACTACCGATCCCACCGCACCCGCTGACCCAGTCCCTGGGGTCAGTTCGTCCCGGCCTCGGGCTGGGTGCAGGGCGACGGGCTCAGTTGAGGGTGGGGTCGTCCGGGTAGCTGGCCAGCAGACGCAGCGGGAACGGCTGGCGCTGCCACACGCGGGACCACAGGCGGGTCTGGTCGGCCCCGAACACGTCCTCGATCCATCCGGGTACCACCCACCAGGCGCCTTCGGCGATCTCGGCCTCCAGCTGACCCGCCGACCAGCCGGCGTGCCCGGCGAAGACGCGCAGGTCACCCACCGCGGCCCGGATGTCACCGACGTCCGCGTCCAGGTCGACCAGGCCGATTCGGGCCGCCGCCGTGCGCTGACGGACCAGGCGGATGCTGCCCGCGGGGGCTTCGGCGGCGGGTGCGGTCACCGTGGCCAGGCACAGCGCACCGTCGGGTTGCACGGGCCCGCCACGGAAGACGACGCCGGGTGCGCTCACCGCGTCATGCCAGGCCGGCAGCACCTGCCCGACCGGTGTGCGGGTGGGGGAGTTGACCACCACGCCCGCGCTCCCGGCCTCTGGATCGGCTTCCAGGAGGTAGATCACACTGCGGGCGAAGTTGGGGTCGGTGAGCATCGGTAGCGCGAGCAGGACCATGCCTGGCGCGGGCTGGTGGCGCCGCAGCCGTGGCAGGCGCTCACTCACCCGTCCATAGTGCCCGTTTCGCCACCCGATCGCCCTCGCCCCACGCCCACTCGAGCCGCGGCAGCGCGGCGGCGGCATTAGCGTTGAGACTCGTGACCACCCGTTTGCGCGCTCCGCGCGCACGCGCGACCCGACGCGGGGTCACCGCCGGACCCCTGCACTTCCAGGCCTTCCGCCGGCTGTTCCTGGTGCGCCTGGCCGGGCAGTTCGGCGACGGCGTCTTCCAGGCCTCCCTGGCCGGGGCGATCCTGTTCAACCCGGAGCGGGCCGCGGCCGCCTCGAGCATCGCGATCGGCTTCGCGGTGGTGCTGTTGCCGTACTCGTTGCTCGGGCCGTTCGTCGGCGTCCTCATCGATCAGTGGCCCCGGCAGCGAATCCTCCTCGTGTCCAACCTGGTCCGGGCCGCGGTCGCGACGATGGTGGGCCTCGAGGTGGCCGCGCACACCCCGGGCCTGGTGTTCTACGCCAGCGCACTGGTCGCGATCTCGATCAACCGGTTCGTGCTGGCGTCGCTGTCGGCCGCGCTGCCGCACGTGGTCGATGCTCCGGTCCTGGTCGGGGCGAGCGCGCTGTCGACCACGTCCGGGGCGATTGCCGCCACGGCGGGCGGCGCCAGCGCCATCGGCCTGCAGGTCGTGATCGGCTCCGGCCACACCGGCTACGCCGCCGCCGCGGTCGCTGCCCTGCTGCCCTACGCCCTGGCGGCGTGGGGCGCCACCCGCTTCGATCGGGACGCTCTCGGCCCGGACGCGACCGAGCTGGCCCAGTGCGAGACCGTCTCGGTGATCGTGGCCGGATTGGTCCTCGGCGCACGGCACATCCGGAGCCGCCGCCCGGTTTGGCTCGGCCTGGCCGCGATCGGTGCCTCCCGCTTCTGCTACGGCGTGAGCAGCGTGTGCACCGTGCTGCTCTACCGCAACTACTTCGTCGACGACGGGATCTTTCGCGCCGGGCTCAGCGGGCTGGCCCAGGTCGTGATCATGCTCGCGACCGGAGGGGCCTTGGCCGCGGTCGTGACCCCAGCGATCACCCGGCGGATCGGGCTCGTGCGCTACCCCTGTGCCCTGCTGATCGTGGCCGCGGCGACCCAGCTCGGCTTCGGCCTGTTGTTCCGCCAGCCGGCAGTCCTCGTGGCCGCCTTGGTGATCGGCTTCATCTCCCAGGCGGTCAAGATCTCGGTGGACACTACGGTCCAGCTCGGCATCGACGACGCGTTCCGCGGCCGGGTCTTCTCCTTGTACGACACCCTGTTCAACGTCACCTTCGTCAGCGCGGCGGTCGTCACCGCACTCGTCCTTCCCGAGGACGGCCGCACCGTGGCCGGAGTCGTGGCCGTGGCGATCGGCTACCTGTTGGTCGGCGTCTGGTACGCCACCCGACGCGGCTCGAGTGTCGCCGTGCTGCGCCTCAGCCCGGTGACGTCGGCTGCGTTGCGGCCCATCGCCTGAGCTCAGCCTCAGCCTCGGCCCGCGGCAGGGGCCCTCGCTCCATGCGCAGCTCGAGCAGGTGACGGTAGGCGCGCCCGACCAGCG
>JALZBL010000402.1 GCA_030947395.1 Actinomycetota bacterium
ACAACGAGGACATCCGCGGCCCGATCGGCATGGCCTCGACCAACAGCGCCGCCTACGTCTCCTGGCCCGACACCCGGGCCACCACCGCATCCAACAGCGACGCCGAGGACGCCTATTTCTCCCGGGTCCGCTTCGCCGACCCGGCGCCGCTCGGCGCCGACACGTCGGGCAGCTCCGGGTGGGCCTGGGGCCTGGGGGGGGGGGGGCGTCGGACTGGCGATCGGCGGCGTGGTGCTGTTCGCCCTGCGCAGGTCGACAGGGGCGGCCCAGCCGACGAAGTCGACCCGGGGGGTTCCGTCCGTCAGCTGAGGGGACAGGGCCACCTTGGCCGCCTGTCTGCGGGCACCCGGTGACCCATGGTGCCGCCCTCGGTGGGCGGCGCCATGGCGTCCGGCAGAAGCGCCGTCGGCGATACCGACGAACGGCTCCCAGATCAAGCATGACAACACCGTCGACCGGCCCCGGGCTGACGCCGACGACTCCCTGCTCCTAGGCTGGGGGCAGATGCGTCTACCCGGCAGCGGAGCACAGGCCCGTTCCGACGACGCAGCGGTCCGCCGGGCGCCTCCGACATCGCGTGTCCGCAGAGGTTCGGCCGCGGCGGCCGGTGTGGTGACGACCGGGAACGGCCGCTGGGCGGCGGCGATCACGATGGGGGTCGTCGCCGCCATCGACCTTGGGTACGGCAAAGAGGCGTCGCTGGTCGTGGCCCTCGTCTTCGGGCCGTTCGTGGCCTGTGCGCTCACGACCGTGGGCGACACCATCCTCACCGCGGTGGTGGCGACGATCCTGAGCGTGACGCTCGGCTGGCCCGACGGCACCATCGGGACGTCGGCCCACATCGTACGCGTCGCCGCCGTCGCCGTCGGCGGCGGGCTCGCGGTGTGGCTGGCCGTCCAGCGGAGCCGGCGCGAGGCCAAGCTCGTCGCCGTCACCCGCGTCGCAGAAGCGGCGCAACAGACCATCCTGCATCCGCTCCCCGAAGCCATCGACGGTATGAGGGTGACCGCCCGCTACCTGTCGGCGGCGGCCGAGGCCCGGATCGGCGGCGACTTCTACGACGCCACATCGACGCCTTGGGGGATGCGTCTGGTGGTCGGCGACGTGCGGGGCAAGGGCCTGGAGGCCGTGCGCCTTGCCTCGGTGCTTCTCGGGGAGTTCCGCAGCCGCGCCGCCTCCGAGCCCGACCTTGTCGCACTGGCGAGCCTGGTCGACGAAGCCGGCCGCCGTCACACCGACGAGTCGGGTGAGGAGTTCGCCACGGCCGTTTTCGTCCAGTTGCACGAGCGCCTGGTTACGACGGTGCGCTGCGGTCATCCCTACCCGCTCCTGTTCACCTCCGGCACCGCCGCCCCGGTGCTGACCACAGTCTCGCTGCCGATCTGCATGGCGGGCACGCCGGTCGCCGACACGCACCCGCTCCCTGCCGGGGCCAGGCTGCTCTACTACAGCGACGGGGCATTCGAAGGCCGGGACCGCAGGGGCCGCCAGTTCGACCTCGTCGCCAGCTTCGCCCGCCACGGTGGTACGCCCGCCCCCGAGGATGCGCTTGACCTCATTCTGTCGGATCTTCGCCGCCACTGTGCCAAGGGGATCGACGACGACGTCGTGCTGGTGCTCGTCGAGGAAGCCTCGCCCCGGGTCGCCGGCGCGGTCAGGGAGTGATGGTCTGGTCGTCCATCTCGGGGTGGATGCTGCCGCTCTCGTAGTACTTCGGACCGGGGTCACCGGCCGCCCGCTCCGTCGCTTCCGCCTCGAGAGTCTGCAACCGCTGCTCGAGATGGAGAAGTCGTTCGTGCAGATCCTCGTGGCGGTGGGCAGCGTCGTCCATGGTCACTCCTCCGAATCCGGTGTTCCGTCGCCCCACCGTAGGGCTCGCCGACCGGCCATCCATGTCAAGCGATGTCGCTCCGGTGGAGGAGGGCGGGCTTCGCAGGACGGCGACTGGGACGGCGGCGACAAAGTTGGGGGGTCCACGGGACGGTCGTGGTTGCCGAGCTCCCAGTTTGGTGTTACTCCGCATGACCTTACGGATAGACATCCGACAACCGGCCGGAGGTCGTCATCGTCCAGAAAACTCAGTCGAGGGCACCATCGCGATGCTGAACGTGCTCGCGGCCGCCCTGACGGCGTTCGTGACCACCGGGCTCCTTGCCCTCGCCGCTGCCGGCTGGCGTACCGGCCCGGCGCCGGCGTGGCCGGCCCGCGCGCCGTTCCTCGGGGGTGGCGCGCCCGAGACGCACGCGTGGAGCCGGTTCCATGCCCGGTACTACCCGATGACGCTGGTCTTCGTCGCCTTCGAGATGGAGATGATGTTCATGTACCCGTGGGCGGTGGTCTATGTCCGCGAAGGGG
>JALZBL010000098.1 GCA_030947395.1 Actinomycetota bacterium
GGTCCCGGTCGGCGCGCAGGTCCCGGTCGGCGCGCGGATCCCGGTCGGCGCGCGCGTCCTGGGCGGAGGCGGTGACCTCTTCGTGACGAGCGGGTTCGGTGGCAGCCATGACCACCTCCTCGAGGGTGCGGCGCTCGGCGGCCAGTTCGCTGACCCGGATGCCCGCGCCCACCAGCGAGGCGTTGACCGCGGCCGGATCGGCGCCGCGCACGATCAGACGATCCCCGTCGACCCGCAGCACCCAGGCGCCCAGCAGCGCCCGGGCGGTCGGGATGTCCGGGGTGTGGACGACCGTGTTGCCGGTCGGCGCATGCAGCCGAGCCAGCTCGTCCTGGACCACGAGACGACCGCGGTCCAGGACTCCAACGCGAGTGCACAGTTGCTCGACTTCGGCCAGCAGGTGGCTGGAGAGGAACACCGTCGTCCCGTCCCGATTGAGAGCCAGCAGCAGCTCGCGGATCTCGCGGATGCCCTGCGGATCCAGCCCGTTGGTCGGCTCATCCAGGACGAGCAACTGGGGCCGGCGCAGCAGGGCGGCCGCCAGGCCCAGTCGCTGGCGCATGCCGAGGGAGTAGTTGCGCACCGGCCGCCGGCCGACGTCGGCCAAGCCGACCTGCTCGAGCACGGTCTCGATCCGTCGAGCGCGGTCCCCGCGGTGGGTGTCCGCGCCCGCGGCATCCAGCAGGGCCAGATTCGTGCGTCCCGACAGATGCCCGTACGCCGCGGGCCCCTCGATCAGCGCACCGACGCGGGGCAACACGCGGGCGGCCGACTTGGGCATCGGCTGGTCGTACACGGTGATCTCACCGGACGTGGCCAGGACGAGCCCGAGCAGCATGCGAACGGTAGTGGTCTTGCCGGAGCCGTTGGCCCCGAGGAACCCGTAGATATCGCCGGCCCGCACGTCGAGGTCGATGCCGTCGACGGCCAGGACCGACCCATAGCGCTTGGTAAGTGCCCGGGTTGTGATCATCGGCGCCGGGGCGGATCGGCGTCGAGTTCGTCCGCGGCCTTGGTTAGCGTGGCCAGCGTGACCGTCCCGCTCAGCAGCCAGTTCCGGTCGCCGCGGTCGGTGAAGAGCATCACGTTCACCGGCCCGAACGCCGCGACGATGCGCCGGTCCAGGGCGGCCTGACCGGACAGCGCGATGAGGCGGGTCCGTAGTTCACCGGCGATGTCCTCGGGCATCGGCGTGAGCACCAGCGAGGTGACGCCGCGACCATAGACACCCACCGAATCGGCCCCATCGCGGCGGATCACGTTCAGTCCGGCCAGCGTCGCCGGAGGGGTGGCGTCGGTAAACCGGTCGATACCGCTGAGCAGGTCGCGCGGTCCGCGAGAGGACAGCCGGGTCGCGAGCGGCGGCACGAAGACGGTGGTCGACGCGGCCGGCCGCCCGATCGTCAGGTCGAGGAAACTGGTCGAGACCGAAGCCGCCTTGGCGTCACCGTAGACGTCGACCCGCAGGGTCAATCCGCTGACGGGATCGGCCCACACGTCGACTCGGCGCACGCTCGACTGTGCCTCGGCCGGAACCAGTTGCAGGCCGGCCGCGGTGACTCCGGCGATGTCGCGCGCACCGATGCGGCGAACCTCACCCGGCCGGGCCTCGCTGAGCAGGCGCCGACCGACCTCGGGCGGAAGCAGGTCCCGGCCGGCGGGCAGGCGCAGCGCGGGCTCGGCGAACACCGTTACCCGCGTCGCCCGGTTGCGCTCGTAGTCCCAGGTCCAGGTGCCGGCCCGGTCGCGGTGGATGTCGCTCTCGCCGAAGGCCGAGATCGTGTCCAGGCGCCAGTCGGTCGAGCTGCGCCACCAGATCCGCAACTGGCTGCGTCCGCCGAACAGGGCCGCGATGTCGTTGACCTCGTCGGCCGCCGGCAGCGAGAGGGTGCCCACCGATTCCGCATAGCCGGAGTAGGCCACGCCGGCTGAGCCCTGAATGCGGCGGAGCAGTTCGGCCGCGGACGCCGCCGATCCGGCCACCGGTCGATGGGCGATCGCCGCGGGCGTGAGGGCGAGTGCAGCCACGCCGAGCGTGACCACCGCCCACCGCTGCCACGACCGCATTCTTCACCGTACTTCCGGGGGGCCCAACGAGGCCGGGCGAAGGCGACGGCATCCGGAATGACATATCGACCACCTCACGTCCCGACGGAACCGGTGGTTCAGTTCTGCGCCGCCGCGGTCGGCCCGAACGTCAGTGACGCCGCGTGGCCAGGGCATCCAGCCGGGACAGTGCCTCGCGGTTGCGGGCGAGCAGTACCCGCTCCTGCAGCGGGTTGTGCAGCCATTTGCCCGGCCCGGCGGTGGGCGCCTCGAAGATGGACACCTGCGTGCCGTCGGCAACGGCCTCGAGTTCGATCCTGACCTCGGCCTCACCGAATGGCCAGGCCCGGGCCTTGAGGCGCAGCCGGCGGGAGGGCACCGCCTGCAGGCTGGTGGTCACGTCGCTGAGCATGAGCGGCCACCCACCGACGGAATGGTGCACATTGGTGCCGGCGCTCGGCCAGCCTTCGTCGACGTCGCGGATGTGGGCGGCACCGACCACCCAGCCGGTGTAGAGCCAGCCGTCGGCGAGCACCTTCCAGACCTCGTCCGGGGTCGCGGCGATATGCCGGCTGACGCCCTTGGCCGGGCTCATCGTGGGCTCACCGTGGGCCTGCGCGCCGGGACGCCGGTCAACGCGATGTGGTCGAGATGTGCGGGCGGATAGGTCAGGTCGAGTCGTCGGAAGACGCGGACCCAGGCGATCGCGTGGTGGTAGAAGCTGTCGACCAGCGTGGCGTCGACGTCGAGAACTGCGGTGTCGGGCGGGCTCATCAGGTCAGCATTGCAGGCACCGTGGAACCCCGCCGGAGAGGGTCGCGGGCGACGCGATGCGACAGGTCGGCGGACGGGTGCCGCCTCTGGTCCACCGGCCGGCGTCACACCACGAACAGCTCGAACCGACGGACGAAGTGGGCGAGAACGTCGGGCGGCAGGAGGACTTCGTCCCCGGGCGCGTCCGACAGCGGCTCGACCTGCGTGCGGTGCTGGGCGATCGCCGCCCGCTTGGCGCGACGACCGGAGGCGTCGAGGTGGAGGCGCCGCAGACGGGGCCACGGCATCCTCGGATCCGTATCCGCGCCCCAGTGCCAGAACCAGATCGGGAACTCGAGCAGTCGGGCACCGACGGCTGGCGCCAGTTCCGCCGCAACCCGGCCAGCCGTGTCGTGATCGGGGTGGCCGTCGCGGCGCCACGGGGCCGCCAGCCAGTGCTCGACGTTCGGGCGCCGTCGCACGATTGGCTCCAGACGTGCCCCCAGGTCGTCCGCGTGGGCCTCGAGACCGCCGTCGGGCAGACCCAGGCCCTCGACGGCGATGCCGTCACCGAGGCACCGCAGCGCGGCCGCCAGCTCGCGGCGGCGTTCGGCGACCAGCCGGTCCGGCGTCCACGAGAGCGATCCCGGATGCGATGCCTCCCCGTCGCTGGCCAAGACAACGTCGACCGAGCCACCGGCGCGCCGCACGGCACGGATCAGTCCGGCCGCGGCCAGCGTCTCATCGTCGGGATGGGCCGCGAGCACGGTGAGGTGCACGTGCGACGGAACGACCAGCTCCGGCACCCCCGCCAGTACCGGTGAACCCGCCCAGTGTGACTCGGGCGTGCCCGGCCGATCGTGGTGGAACCGCGCCGCCGCTGATGAGACCGCCGACTCGGACACCGCTGACCCGGACACCGCCGACTCGGACACCGCCGACTCGGACACCGCCGACTCGGACACCGCTGCGGTCGGCGGCCGTTCGGGCGGCGTCACCACGGCGCCGCGGTACCCCCGGCCAGCCCCGAACCGAGCGCGGCGAGGTCCCGGTCGGCGTGGTGCTGGCGGATGTAGATGGTCAGATCGGCAACGCGGCGGGCGTGCTCGGTGTCGAAGGCCAGCGGTCCGGGACCGAGCAGGTGGCCCGCCTCGCGCAACACCACCTCCGCGCCGTCGGCCACCACCGCGCGCACTCGCTGGGCCAGCAGAGCGAACGCCGCCGAGGGCGTCCGCGGGTCGTCGACTGCGGCGGCCGCGTCGGCCAACGCGATGCGCATGCCGTGCAGGGCCAGGTCGATCCGGGCCAGCTGGACGTTCGCCACGCCGCCCGGACGCCGATGCACCTGTTGCCAGGCCGTGCGGGCCACCCCGACGCTGCCGCCGTACCAGCAGGCGGCGACCCCGATCCCGCCCCACCAGAACCCCGGCCGCTGCAGGTACCAGCCGGGCGGTCCGACGGGGGTTGCGGGGACGCTGGCGAAGGAGATCGGCCCGCTGACGACGGCGGCCAGGCCGTGGGCCACCCACTCCACCGGCTCGACGGTCACTCCGGGCGCGTTCAGGTCCACGGCCACGAGGACCGTACGTCCCGACCGGGTGGCGGCGGTAACGAGGGCATCGGTGAGCCGTCCGGCGAGCGAGCACCACGGCTTGACGCCGTCCAAGCGGCCGTCCGCGTCCAGGGCGACACTCGACTGTGGGCCCTCGCTGGCGAACACGCCGAAGGTCTGCTGCGGCCCGGCGATGGGTGCCGCCAGACCGCCCCGTGCCGCCTCGGCCAGGATGGCCAGGGCGTCCAGGTGCGGCTCGACGACCCTGGCGACGGTGAGGTCTTCGACGGCCAGCGTGGCCAGCAGCTTCCAGCGCTCGCCGGTGCGACCCCGTCCGGGCAGAGGCGTCGCCGGACCAATGCGCCGCGCGAGGTCCAGGCTGGCGTCGACGTCGCCCGCCGCGGCACGCGCCGCTGCGGCCAGGTCATCGTCGTCCTCCTCGCCGCCCGCTATGGACGCGATCTCTACCATCCGCAGGTGCTGCCGATCCGGCATGGGCAGACCGTATCCGGCCGGCCGGCGGGCGCGGCCGGCGCCGCACGATCGGTTACCGTGCCAGCGAGGGTCCGGCCAGCCGGGCCCGAGGCTATTGCGCCCCTCGCCCGATCCCGTCGACCTGAACCCACGGCTGACGGGTTCGCTGGCCTCGCCAGAAAGTGTGACGGATGCCCGGAGGAACACTTCCCTCGGATTACTTCGAACGGCTTTACGCCGGGGACCCCGACCCTTGGCGGATCTCCGCCGGCTGGTACGAGGAGCGCAAGCGCGCCCTGGTCATGGCGGCGTTGCCGCAGCGCAAGTACAGCGTCGGGATCGAGCCCGGATGTGGCAACGGCGAGCTCACGGCGCTGCTGGCCGCGCGCTGCGAGCGACTGGTTGCCTTCGACGGAGCCGAACGGGCGGTCGAGGCGTGTCGGGCGCGGGTGGCCGGGCTGGACAACGTCGAGGTCCGACTGGCCCGCGTGCCCTACCAATGGCCGGAGGAGATGGCCGATCTGGTCGTGCTGTCGGAGATCGGCTACTACCTCGCGCCGGCCGATCTCGATGCCGTGGCCACCCGCGCAATCGCCGGGCTGCGTTCCGGCGGCACGTTGCTCGCCGTCCACTGGCGCCGCCCGGCACCGGATTACCCGCTCGGCGGTGACGACGTGCACGCGCACCTGTTCGGGCGCTCCGCGCTGGCGCGCACCGGCGGGTACGCCGACGAGGACGTGCGCATCGACATCTTCGCCGCGATCCCTCCGCCCGCACGGTCCGTGGCTCAAGTCGCTGGAGTCGTGTCGTGAGGCCGAGCCGGATCGGGGTCGTGCTGCCCGCGCACGACGAGGAGTCGCTGATCGCGGCCGCTCTGCGCGCCCTGGCGGTGGCGGCGGAGCGGGTTGCGGTCCCGGTCCACGTCGTCGTCGTGTTGGACACCTGTCGGGACCGAACTGCCGAGTTCGTCGCGGGTGCGGACGCATCCGGATTGGTCAGCCTCGAGTCCACCGTCGTAGACGCCACCCGGGTGGGTGAAGCCCGGCGGGCTGGGGTAGAACGGCTACTCCACGCCCTTCCGGTGGCCGGTACCTGGCTAGCGACCACTGACGCCGATTCCACCGTGCCGGCCGGCTGGTTCGAACGACAGTTGGCGCACGCGGCGGGCGGCGCCGCTGCCATCGCCGGCACAGTGGCCGTGAGCGACTGGTCCGGACTACCTGCCACGGTCGAGCGCGCCTACCGCGAGCGTTACCTGGCCATGGACGGCCACCGCCACGTGCACGGGGCCAACCTTTCCTTCACCGCGGGCGCCTACCGAGCGGTGGGCGGCTTTCGGCCCTCGGAAACCGATGAGGACGTCGAATTGGTCGACGCCTTCATCGCGGGCGGCTTTCGTGTCCTGTGGGCCGCTGACCTGGCCGTCACGACGAGCGCACGACTGCGCGGACGCGCCATGCGCGGCTTCGCCGACCACCTGGCCGCGCTCGCCTGAACGCTCCAGCTCCCCTAACCGCCTACCTGCCCGGCGGCGTTGAACGGCGACGGCGTAGCCCGACCCAATCCGAGCGGTGCGGTGGTTTCGGTGACCGATCCGCGTTCAGCTTTCGACCCGGCGCGCGCCGAGGCCGGTCTCGAGCAGGGCCAGCGCGTCGGCCTCCGGGTCGTGACGGCGCCCCGGAGCCGATCCTTCATCGTCGGGGTAGTCCTCGGGTTCCCCGGCGCCGTCCCCCACGCCCTCGTCGGTGCTGGTGCTCGTACGGGGCGGCTCGCCCGCGGAGGGAGACCGATCGCGACGGGTTCGCTCGCCGCGCGGTGGAGCCGGCGTGACGGCCGGTCCGGTCGTGGCGGATGGATCCGCCGGTCCCCCGGGCGGAGCAACCCTGACCTCGGGCCAACCCTGACC
>JALZBL010000403.1 GCA_030947395.1 Actinomycetota bacterium
GTTCGGCGTCGACCCGCCCAGCGGCGGAGTTGGCCGGCTGGGCCGCGACCCTGGCCGCGCTCGACGCCGGCCGCAGCCGCGCCTTCGCCGGCCGTGACGCCGCAGCCCTAGGGCAGGTGTGGCTGCCCGGGCCGCTTCTGCGACAGGACACCGCATCGTTGACCCGGTTGGTCCCCGCCGGCTGCGGGCTGGTCGGTCTGCGGACGAGCTACGCGAATGTGCGAGAAGTGCGGCGATCGGCGACGGCCGCCAGTGTCACCGCGACCGCCGATCTGGCTGCCGCCCGCGTGGTGTGCCGAGAGGTGGTTCTGACCACGACCGCGCCTCGTACCGGTGTCGCCATGACCATCGGCCTGGTCATTACCGCGGGCGGCTGGCGGATCGCGTCGCTGGTGCTGCGGTGAGGGGCGCGCCTCAGGCCACCGCATCGAGTGGGGGCTGACGCCACCGCATCGAGCGCCGCGGCTCAGGCCACCGCATCGAGCGCCGTGGCTCAGGCCACCGCCTCGAGCGCCGTGGCTCAGGCCACCGCCTCGAGCGCCGCGGCCAGCGTGGGATGGGTGAATTCGTATCCCGCTCGGGTGAGCGCGGTCGGAACGGCCCGCTGGCCGATCAACACGCCCTCGTCGGCGAACCGGCCGAGCGCCAGGCGCAGGGCGACGGCCGGAGTCGGCACGAGCGCCGGTCGATGTAATGCGTGGGCCAGTTGCTGTACGAATTGGCCCTGGCGCACCGGGTCGGGACCGGTGATGTTGACCGGTCCACCGACATCGTGGGTCAGGAGGAAGATGATCGCGCCGACTTCGTCAGCAAGGGAGATCCACGGCTGGAACTGGCGCCCCGTGCCCAGCCTGCCCCCGATGCCGGCTTTGACGACACGCCGCAGCGGCCCGAGCACTCCACCGTGCGACGACAGCACCAGACCGGTCCGCAGATGTACGACCCGGCTGTGGCCGGCGGCTTTGGCCGCTTCGGCCGCTCCCTCCCACCGGCGGCAGACGTCAGCCAGGAAGCCCGCGCCGGACGGCGTCGCCTCGGTGACCACCGCGTCGCCGGTGTCACCGTAGTAACCCACCGCCGAGGCGACCAGGTAGACCCGCGGTGCCTGCGATCCGCGGGCCGCGATGGCCTCGGCCAGCGTGCGACCCGCCTGGACCCGGCTGTCGAGCACCTCCCGGCGATAGGAATCGGTCCATCGATGTCCGGCGACCGCAGCCCCAGAAAGGTTGATCACGGCTTGGGCGCCGTCGAGTACGCCCGGGTCGACGTGCCCCCCGGCGGGATCCCACTGGAACTCCTGACTCGTGCTCGGTTCCCGACGCACGAGAATCCGCAGCTCGTGGCCTTCGTCACGCAATGCCGCCTGAAGCGGGGTGCCGATGAGCCCGGACGCTCCCGACATCACGATGATCATCGGCGCCTCAGGACAAGCCGAGCTCGCCCTCGAACGACCCGGCCTCCAGACGTTCCTTGACCGCGATGAGGAAGCGCGCCGCGTCGGCACCGTCCACGATCTGATGGTCATAGGACAGCGTCAGGTAGACCATCGAGCGCACCACGATGGTCTCGCCGATGTTGGCGTCGCTGACCACCACCGCACGCTTCACCACTGCGCCGGTACCGAGGATGGCCACCTGGGGTGGGGTGAAGATCGGTGTGTCGAAAAGGGCGCCCCGGCTTCCGGTGTTGGTGAGGCTGAAGGTCATGCCCGCCAGCTCGTCCGGGCTGATCCGGTTGGTGCGGGTGCGTTCGGCCAGATCGGCGATCTTGCGGGCGATACCGCCGAGATTGAGGTCGCCCGCGTTGCGGATAACCGGCACGGTCAATCCGGCTTCGGTGTCCACCGCGATACCGAGGTTGACCGCGTCGTGATAGGTGACGGTGCCGGCCGCGGTGTCGATCGAGGAGTTGATCACCGGATGGGCCTTCACCGCCTCGATCGCCGCCTGGGCGAAGAACGGCAAGAAGGAAAGTTTCACGCCCTCGCGGGCCTCGAAGTCCGCCTTGGCCGCCGCCCGTAGGCGGGCGATCTTGGTGACGTCGGCCTCGACGACAGTTGTCAATTGAGCGGAGGTCTGCAACGACTGCAGCATGCGGGCGGCGATGAGCGATCGGCGCCGCGACAGCTTCTCCGTCCGGCCGCGCACGTCGGGCGTGGGCACCGCCGCCGGCGCGGACGGAGTAGCTGGGCGCGGGCCTGGCTCGGCCGGCGGTGTCTGCAGTGCGGGGGCTGCGGCGGCCGGAACTGGTGGCGCCGTGGTGGCGGCAGCTGGCGGCCGTGGAGCGCTCGCCGGCGCGGGTGCGGGCGCGGCGGCCGAAACTGGTGCTGGTGCTGGTGC
>JALZBL010000404.1 GCA_030947395.1 Actinomycetota bacterium
GGCCGACAGCGTGCCGGTGTCCAGGGCCACCGCGATGGCCTGGCGCAGGGCCGCCGCCCGCCGCGGGTCGTCACCGGCGTTGACCGCGACGGTGAACGCACCGGAGCGGGCCACTGCCGGTACTCGCGCGGAGCCGGTGGCCGCATCGTCGACGCGGACGCAGAAGACCCCGGCCGCGGCGGCATCGGCACCGACCCGGGCGTTGGTGTCCGCGTCGTCCGTGGCCGCCATCACCAGCCACGCCCCCGCCAGGTCACCCGGCTCGTAAGACCGCGGCGTCACCCGCACGGCGCCCGAGGCGGCCCAGGCGTGCAGCCCGCTTCCCACCTGCGGCGCGACGACCACCACGTCCGCACCGGCCTGCACCAGGTCCGCCACCCGGCGTTCGGCGATCCGGCCACCGCCGACGACGACCACCCGGCGCCCGCCCAGATCGAGCAGGATCGGGTAGCCGGCCACGACCTTCAGTCTGCCCGGCCGCGGGCCGTCCTCGGCCCGTTGGGCTCAGTTGCGCCGGTCGAGCAGCGCGACCAGCTGATCCACGGCGGCATCGAGTCCGACCGCGGCGGTGTCGATGACCAGCTCGGCCCGCAGCGGCGGTTCGTACTGGTCGTCGACGCCGGTCAGCCCGGTCACCGAACCAGTGCGCTGCCGGGCGTACAGGCCCTTCACGTCGCGTTCCGCACAGACCTCGACCGGGGTCGCCACGTGCACCTCGTAGAAGGCCGTGCCATCGTGCTCGTGTCGGGCGCGCACGCCGTCGCGGGCGGCGGCGAACGGCGACACGACCGCGGCGAGGACGATCACCGCGTGACGGGCCAACATGGACGCCACCCAACCGATGCGGTCGACGTTGGCGTCCCGGTCGGCGCGCGAGTAGCCCAGCTCGGTCGACAGCACGGGCCGCACCGCGTCCCCGTCGAGGACCTCCACCGCGTCACCGCGAGCGCCGAGCCGTTCGGCCAGGGCGGTGGCCAGCGTGGTCTTGCCAGCGCTGGGCAGCCCGGTGAACCACACCGTCGCGCCGCTCGAGCGGAGGACGGCGGAGAGCTCGGTAGGCGATGACACTGCAGTTCGCACTCCTCTTCGCACCCGTTCGCGTTCAGTCGCGTCGCGCGCTGATGGTGGCACACGCCGGGAGCCAAGGGGGCGGGCCGTACCGCCAGTGCCGATGTGGCACAATGGTTGCCGTGAGCCGCGCCTTCGTCGTCAATCTGACGATGCGTCGTCACGTCGACCTCATGCGGGTTGCGGGCACTGGCTGTCGCTTCGACACCTGCCGCTGACGCCCCGACGGACTCCGAGGTCCGATTTCGGGCGCGCGGGCGCCAAATGAGCGCAATGCGCTCCGTCGATCCGCTCAGGAAGTCCTTCGCATGCTCCCCCGTCAGACCTCGACCGCACCGGCCGCCTCGGCGCCGGGCGCTTCGCCGACCCGCGGCGAGCGCCGTCCGGCGGCCCGGGGCCAGGGTCAGTGGGCCCTCGGGTATCGCGAGCCGCTGAACCCCAACGAGCGCAGCAAGCGCGACAACGACGGGTTACTGGTACGCCAGCGGATCATCGACATCTACTCCAAGCAGGGCTTCGACAGCATTGACCCGTCCGACCTGCGGGGGCGGTTTCGCTGGTACGGCCTGTACACCCAGCGGGCTCCGGGTATCCCCGGGGGACGGACGGCCATCCTCGAACCCGAGGAGCTCGAAGACTCCTACTTCATGTTGCGCATCCGCATCGACGGTGGCCGGCTGACCAGCGAGCAACTGCGGGTGATCGCCGGGATATCGACCGAATTTGGACGCGATGTCGCCGACGTCACTGACCGCCAGAACGTGCAGCTGCACTGGATCCGGGTCGAGGATGTGCCGCAGATCTGGGAGCGACTGGAAGCGGTCGGGCTGAGCACCACCGAGGCCTGCGGCGACACGCCGCGGGTGTTTCTGTCCTGCCCGCTCGAGGGCGAGACGGCCGACGCGGCCATCGATGCCCTGCCGGCGCTGCGGGCCACGGTCGAGCGATACCTGGGCGATCCGGCGTTCTCGAACCTGCCCCGCAAGTTCAAGACCACGATCTCCGGGTGCGACCGACACTGCACCAACCACGAGCTCAACGACGTCTCGCTGGTCGGCGTGCTCGGCCCGGACGGTGAACCCGGCTTCGACCTGTGGATCGGCGGTGGCCTCTCGACGAACCCGATGTTCGCTCAGCGGGTCGGCGCGTTCGTGCGTCCGGACCAGGTGAGTGACGTCTGGGCCGGTGTGGCCGGGGTGTTCCGCGACTACGGCTACCGTCGCTCGCGCAACCACGCCCGCCTGAAGTTCCTGGTCGCCGACTGGGGCA
>JALZBL010000099.1 GCA_030947395.1 Actinomycetota bacterium
CTCTCGGCCGGTATATGGACCGAGAAGGGCTCCCGGATCCTGTGGATGGCCGATCGGCTGCGCGCCGGGGTGGTGTGGGCCAACACGTTCAACCGATTCGACCCGAGCGCGCCCTTCGGCGGTTACAAGGAGTCCGGCTTCGGCCGGGAAGGTGGCCGGCACGGCCTGGAGGCCTACGTTGCCCACTGAGCCACCCACTGAGCCACCCACTGAGCCACCCACCGGGCCGGCCACCGGGCGGTCGGGCGAGCCGGCGCACCGCATCGACGTGCGCAAGACCTACAAACTGTTCATCGGCGGCGCATTTCCGCGCTCCGAGTCCGGGCGCGTGTACCCCGTGTTCGCGCCCGACGGCACCCGGTTGGCGCACGCGGCGCAGGCTTCCCGCAAGGATCTGCGCGATGCCGTCCTGGCGGCCCGCCGGGCCGTTGCCGGGTGGTCCCACGCGACGGCCTACAACCGCGGCCAGATCCTCTACCGCGTCGCCGAGCTGCTCGAGGGCCGCCGAGAGCAGTTCGTTGCCGAGGTGAGCGCGGCCGAGGGAACCTCGACCGACCAGGCCGCGACCGCGGTCGACGCGGCGATCGACCGTTGGGTCTGGTACGCGGGATGGTGTGACAAGTACGCCCAGATCGCCGGAGCCACCAACCCGGTGTCCGGGGCCTACTTCAGCTTCTCCCTGCCCGAACCGACGGGCGTGGTGGGGGTTCTGGCCCCGCAGGAGTCGAGCCTGCTCGGACTGATCAGCGGGCTGGCCCCGGTCCTCGCGACGGGCAACACGGCCGTCGTGCTCACCTCCCAGTCGCGCCCCCTGCCCGCCGTCTCGCTGGCCGAGGTGCTGGCCACCTCCGACCTACCCGGCGGGGTCGTGAACCTGCTGACCGGCAACACCGCCGAGCTGGCGCCGTGGCTGGCCTCGCACCGCGACGTGAACGCCCTCGACGTCACCGGGGCGCCGCCGGGCGCACGGGCCGACCTGCAACGGGCCGCGGCCGATTCGGTGACCCGGGTGTTCGTGCCGCGCGACGAGGACTGGACCCGCGACCCCGGCACCGAACGGCTGGCGGCATTCGTCGAGACCAAGACGGTCTGGCACCCGATCGGCGTCTGAGGCGCGGGTCGCGTCACCGTCGCTCGGGCGGCGTCGTCTCCAACGCATCGGGCGGGCGTCGTCTCCAGCGCACCCGGCTGCAGGTCGTGCGGTCTGTAGGCCGCTGCGACGCGGGAACGCATCCTGGCCTCCGTGCCAATCGGCTCATTCGGGGCGGGTTCGGTCCGGTGCCTGCCTTTCTGTCCGAGGCGGACAGTCGTTGCGAGACCCGGCCAAAGTGTCCACATCAGTGATATTGTGTCCACATGCGGGAGATCGGTGTCCGGGAGCTCAAGCAGACGTTGTCCGAAACGCTGCGCGCCGTGGGACGTGGGGAGCTGGTTCGCGTCACCCTTCGAGGCCGGCCGCTGGCCGACCTAGTTCCCGTCGGCACCACCGCCATTGATGATCGGCTGCGCCAACTGATCGTCAACGGGCAGGTGGTCCCTCCGGTCCGGAACCGACCGGCACGAGCACCCCGACTTGCCAAGTCCTCCTCGCATCTGGCGTCCGAAGTGGTGCTCGCCGAGCGGGATGTCGAACGCTGATCCTCTACCTGGACGCCAGCGCGCTCGTCAAGCGTTACGTGGTCGAACCCGACAGCCACCTGGTTCGCACTGCGATGCAGTCCGCCGACGGCTGGTACATCTGCCGCATCGGCTTCGTCGAGACAGTCCGGGCCGTGGGGCTCGCCGCTGGCCACGGCGCTACGCCGACGGTGCACCAGGAGTGGCCCTCCTTTGCGGTGGTGGAGGTGGACCAAGACCTCGTCGAACGGGCAGCCGAGCTCGCGCTCGCCGACAACCTGCGCAGCCTCGATTCCCTGCATCTGGCCGCCGCGTTGCTGCTTCCCCGGGAGCAGCTTGTGTTCGCCACCTGGGACCGACGCCTGCATGGCGCAGCACGCTCACATCGGCTCAACGTTCTGCCCGAGTCCCTGCCCTGATCAACCGGCGACGGTTGGCCACCGCATCGTCCGCGAACGGTAGGGGCCAAGTCGTGTGTATCCGATCTGTGCGAGGGTGTCGAGCAGGTCGAGACCGGCCGCTGGACCGTGCACCATCGGCAGCACTTGCCTCAGGTCGAGCCGACCCGCAGGACTCAGCCGGCGTCGTTGAGCGCGCGTTCCAGGTCGGCCCAGAGATCCTCGACGTGCTCGACGCCAACCGAGAGCCGGACCAGGTTGACCGGGGTACCGCTGGCCGCGTCCACCGCATACCGGGCCCGTCGCTCGATCAGGGACTCGACTCCGCCCAGGCTGCTCGCGTGCGTGATCAACTCCAGCCGCTCGCAGAGGGCGTCGGCCGCCGCCTCTCCGCCGGACAGCTCGAAGCAGATCATTGCTCCAAACCCGTCGTGCAGCCGCGCCGCCCGCTCGTGCCCGGGGTCATCGGCCAGGCCGGGGTAGCGCACGCGGGAGACGGCCGGGTGCCGATCGAGGCGCTGGGCCAGCTCGCCGGCACTGGCCTGGGCGCGTTCCATGCGTACCGGCAACGTGCGCAGGCCGCGCAACGCGAGAAAGGACTCGAGCCCGCCGGGTAGGCCCCCGGTGAGGGTGCGCCGCGCCAGCAGCGCCTCGTGCCGTTCGGCCGACGCGGTGACCAGGACGCCCATCAACACGTCGGAGTGGCCGGCGAGGTACTTGGTGCCCGAGTGCATCACCACGTCGACGCCGTACTCCAACGGGCGCACGACCATCGGGGAGTTGAAGGTGGAGTCGACGCACACCGTCGCCCCGGCGGCTCGGGCCGCGCCCGCCGCCGCGGGCAGATCGACTACCTGCATCAGCGGGTTGGTGGGCGACTCGAGCCAGAGCAGGTCCGCTCCCTCGACCGCGGCGACCACGGCGGCCGTGTCGTCCACGTCCACCCGGCGCACCGTCAGACGCCCGAGCCGTTCCTGCTCTCCGAAGATCGTCACCATGCCCGAGTAACCGGCCGACGGAGCCACGACCACCCCACCGGCCGGGAGGCCCTCGACCACCGCAGCGATGGCGGCCATTCCCGAGCCGAAGGCGAGTGCCCGGCCGCCTTCGAGCGCGCCGATCGCCGCCTCGAAGGCCCGGGTCGTCTCGCTGGCGCCGTCGCGCACGTAGCCCTGGTCCGCCCCGGCGTGGAAGGTGGTGGACAGTTCGATCGCCGCGTTGACCGGTGCCCCGGGGCGATGAACCGGGCGTCCCGCGCTGACCGCGACGCTGTCGAGGTGCAGGTCGGCCATGAACTTGACGCTACCGGCCGGGCTGAGGGGCCAGGGCGGTGGCGCGATCCGCCGCCAGGACGCGCCGGTTCACCATCACGTCGACGACGGCGACGGCCAGGGCGAGGACCAGGAAGGCGATGGCGACGTACATGCCGTGCTGGACGGCGCTGGGATAGTCGCCGTGGCTGGCCGCGAGCTGGGCGTAGAACACCGAGCCCACCGCGGCGATGCCGATGGCCGCGCCGATGCGCTGGCCTACCTGTAGCACTCCACCGGCCGAACCACTGCGCGCCACCGGGACTTCGGACAGCGTGAGCGTCTGGTTCGGCGAGATCACCAGACCGGAGCCGATCCCGCCCACCACCAGCGGCGCGAGCAGCTCCCAGCCGGTCACGCCGGTACCGGCCTGCCGCACCACCACCAGCACCGCGACGTAGCCGAGGGCCACCAGCAGCAGGCCCACTGCCACCAGCGAACGGCCGAAGCGGTGCACGACTCGACCGGCGTACGCCGCGGCCACGCCCGAGCCGATCGCGAACGGCAGAGTGACCGCGCCGGCCAGCAGGGCCGAGTAACCCAGGTCGAACTGCAACAGCAGGGTGACGACGAAGAACAGCGGCGTGAATCCGGCGAAGTAGACGGCGATCATCGCGCTGCCGAACGAGTACGACCGGACGCCGAAGAGCTCGAGGTCGATCAGCGGCTCGCGGCCGCGGTGCTCGTAGCGGAACTCCCACAGGACGAACGCGGTCAGCAGCACCAGCGCCGCCGGCACCAACCACCACTTGGCCGAGCCCTTCCACTGCTGCTCCTGCACGAACGGCAGCAGCAGCACGACGACTCCGGCCCCGAGCAGGACCACACCGAGCGGGTCGTAGTCGTGCCGGCGCCGCCCGGTGTCCGGCGCGCCCGGTAACAGCCGCCAGGCGAACGGCAGGGCAACCAGGCCGATGGGGAGGTTCACGAAGAACACCCACCGCCAGCCCTCGGACTCGCCGAAGATCTGGATGAGCAGGCCGCCGATCACCGGGCCCAGTGCGGTGGAGACCCCGACCATCGCCCCGAACATCCCGAACGCCTGGCCGCGCTCCCGACCGCGGAACATCTGCTGGATCACCGCGCTGATCTGGGGCGTCAACAGCCCACCGGCCAGGCCCTGCACCAGCCGCGCGAACACCAGCCACGTTGCGGTCGGAGCCGCGCCGCACAGCGCGCTGGCCGCGGTGAAGGAGACCAGGCCGACCATGAAGAGCTCCCGGCGACCGCGCACGTCGCCGAGGCGTCCCCCGGGCACCAGCAGGAGCCCGAAGGTCAGCGCGTAGCCCGAGAGCACCCACTGGATCTGGTCACCCGTGGCGTTGAGTCCGGCACTGATCGACTTGAGTGCGACGTTCACGATCGACACGTCGAGCAGCACCATGAACCCGCCGACCAGACAGACCGCCAAGGCCTTCCAGCGGTCGGGATTCGGGGGGTCTTCGGCCGGGCGAGCGTCGCGGCTGCCGGCCGCCGGCACCGGCCGCGGCTGGGAGGCGGAAGGGGTCACCCGCCCATGGTGCACGACGGCTACGACGGTCCCCGCCGGGCCGGTAGGTTCGGGGCCATGACCGCTCCCGACGGCTCCATCGTCCCGATCCGGCTCACCGTCAACGAGCGCAGCGGGCTGACGCTGTGGGCTCCCCCGTGGCAGGACGAGGACGAGGACGGGGAGGAATGGCAGGGCTTCCTCGGCGACGGGGCCAAGATCGTGCTGTTCCCGACGGTCGAAGACCTGGCCGAGTTCATCGCGACGAACACCGAGCACGATCTGTCCGATCATCCCGGGTGGCCGGTGGTACAGAAGTTCACCCCGGCCCAGCTGCGCCCGGTCGAGGACAACCGCTACGACCTCGACGCGGTCTACGAGTGGGCCTCCGAGGACCCGGACCCGACGAATGAGTCCAAGCTGGCCAACGTCGTGGAGATGGTCCTGCGCATCGCCGAGGCGTGTGAGGACGGCGGGCTGCGGCGGCTCATCGGGGCGACTCCGGAGTACGCCGACCTGATGAACGGCGAGGGCAGCTACACCGGCCGGGAGGGCTCGAAGGCCTGGTCGGCGCTCGGCGACACCATCGCCTCCACCTGGGAGCGGGCGCTGCGCCGGGTGGAGAGCTGGCTCGAATGGCGCGGGGAGTTCGGTGACACCGGTGAGGAGGAGGACGACCTCGACGGCGAGTCGCTGTGGGAACGGGTCGGGGCCCGGCCGATCGAACTGGTCCTCTCCGACGACGACATCGTCCTCACCGTGCGCGGCGAGGTCGACGACGAAGCGGTATTCCTGGGCGAGGACGGCGATCTCGAAGTCTTCGTGGAACCGGAAGACCTGGCTGAGTACTGCCGCGGGGCGGAGGAGCACGAGCTGATCAAGCTCGAGTTCTGGGATGACGTCCGCGACGCCGACGACGAGGCCTTCATTCCCGAGGAAGAGGACAGCTACGACCTGACGACGCCTACGGCCCGAGGGGCGCACATCCTGCGCGAGCTGGCCGATTTCCTCGACCTCGATGCCGACACCGATTTCCTCGACCGGCCGCGGGTCGACCACGACGACTGGGACGGGCTGGTCGCGGAATTGGCCAGCTGCTTCGACCGCCAGGACTGACTGACCGAACCGACGTCGCGGCCCCGACGTCGCAGCTGCCTGGTCCGGTTCCTCCGCCGGCTGACTGAGCCTTAGCCGTCGCAGCGCCGGCTGGTTCAGCCGTCGAGGCGCAGGGTGAGCGACGGCTTCGGGTCAGCCCGGAAATCGCCGTCGCCACTGACGCCGGCGAAGTCGCCACCGCCCGCACCAGCGATCACCGTCACGGCGGCGGTGGCCACGCCGTCGGCGTAGCCGCCGACGTGCTGCAGGACCAGGGTTCCCCGTCGCCCGTCGATGGTGGCCTCGATGCGCTCCATCCCGACCAGGCTGGCGCTACCGTCCTCGGCGTAGGCCATCAGCGTCTCCGTGGTCGAGCGGCCGACGATCGGTCCGAAGTAGGTCTTGGTGACCATCGCTCGGGTGACCTTGCCCTGGCCCTCGACGCCGTCGAACGACCCTTCGTCCCATCGCCCGATCTCGATCGGCGCGGTGTAGCTGTCGGCCATGGCTCTCCCCATTTGTGTGTGTCAGTCATACGCTATCCCGGTCGGGCCCTAGACTCCAGACGTGGACGAGGATTCCCGGCTGCTCAACCGGCTGGCCGCCTTGGCCGTCGCGCTGACCGACGAGATCGGCGAGGCCACTGAACGCGCGGCCGGAGCGGCCGGAGCGGCCCCGGCGGCCCTCGTCGCCCTGCACGAGAGTGCCGCCGGCGAGTCGGTCGACCGGCTGCGGCTGATGGTGGGTCTCACCGCGTCCGGCGCCGTGCGGCTGGTCGACCGGCTCGTGAGCCTCGGCCTGGTCGAACGG
>JALZBL010000100.1 GCA_030947395.1 Actinomycetota bacterium
CACCGCGCGGATCGGGCTGGACGACGCTGCGCTGGCCCACATCGCCGCTGCGCCCGGGGTGGACAAGGCGAGCTTGCGCGACCTGGCGACCGTGGCTGCCCGCGGAGGAAGCGCCGCGACGACGGTCGCCGCCACGGCCCACCTGGCCGTCCGGGCGGGCATCACGATCTTCGCCACCGGCGGGCTGGGCGGCGTCCATCGGCACGCCCGCGACTCGTGGGACGAGTCGGCCGACCTGGCCGCCCTCGCCCGGACCCCGATCCTCGTCGTCTGCTCGGGCGTGAAGTCGATCCTCGACGTCGGGGCGACGCTCGAGCGACTGGAGTCGCTCAACGTCGCCGTGTTGGGCTACCGCACCGATCGATTCCCCGGCTTCTACCGGGCTGACGCCGGCTACCCGGTGGACTGGCGGGTCGAGTCGCCCACCGAGGTGGCGGCCGTGCTGGGCCGGCGCCGCGAGCTCGGCACCGACGGTTACGGCGTCGTGCTGGCCAACCCGATCGCCGCGGCCGACGAACTCGACCGGGATCAACACGACCGGGTCCTCGCGGCCGGGTTAGACGCGCTCGAGCGAGCTGGCGTCCGGGGCAAGGGTGTCACGCCGTTCCTGCTGGAGCACTTTCACCGCGAGACCCACGGCGCGTCGCTGGTCGCCAACGTGGCCCTCGTGCTGGCCAATGCTCGCCTGGCCGCCGAGATCGCCCGGGCCTACGCCGACGCGATTGGCGGGCCAGGCCCCCGTGGCCGCTGAGCCGGTGACCATGCCCCGGCCACCCCGCGCCGGCCCGGAAACGGTGTGTCTCGGCGATGCGATGACCGACATCGGCGCCGCGCTGTCCGCACCGCTGGCCACTGGGTCGGACACACCGGCCGCGATCGTCGTCCGCCAGGGCGGTTCGGCGGCCAACACCGCGGCCTGGCTGACCCACCTCGGGGCGGCCGCGGGACTGATCGCCCGGGTCGGCGCCGATCCGTACGGTGCCGCCGCCGCATCCGATCTCGAGGCCCGTGGCGTGCGTTCCTACCTGACGGTCGATCGCGACGCTATGACCGGCGTCTGCATCGTCCTGGTCGGTCCGGACGGGGAGCGGACCATGGTTCCGGACTCCGGGGCCAACTTCCGCCTGCTGCCCGCGGACGTTCCGGTGGAAGCCATCGCCGCGGCCCGCCGCCTGCACGTCTCGGCTTACGCGGTGTTCGGGCTCGCCCGACCGGCAGCACGCCGCGCGCTGGACGTCGCCCGAGCGGCCGGCGTCGCGGTGTCGGTCGATGCCGCGTCCGCGGCGCCGCTGGCCGCCGCCGGGCCAACGACGTTCTTCGACGCGATCGGCACCGACCTGCTGCTGGTGGCCAACCGGGACGAGGCCGAGGTGCTGACCGACCAGGCCGAACCCGGACCGGCCGTCGTGGCCTTGGCCCGCCGGGTCGGCACCGCAGTGGTGAAGCTGGGCGGCAGCGGGGCAATGTGGTCCGACGGGACCGAAGTCATCCACGTGCGGACGCGTCCGGTAGAGCCGCTGGACACCACTGGGGCCGGCGACGCCTTCGCGGCCGCCCTGCTCCACGCGCTCGACGAGGGTGCCGGGCCGGCGCAGGCGCTGCGGGTCGCCCACGGCGTTGCGGCCGAGGCCTGTCGCGTCCCCGGCGGGCGCCCACCGCTCGACGCCGGCTCCTCCATCATCGGCAGGCTTGTGTAGCTGGAACGGCCGATCCAAGCCACATCACCCGTTCCAGCTGCACAAAGCCGTTTCACCCGCTCAGCGCCGGACTGCGGTCCGGGACCGGGACCGCCGACTGTCACCACTGACCGCTACTGTGCCGGCCGTGACGGCCACGATGACGACGGCCCGGCTGGTCGCCCAACGAATGGCCAACCAGGGCCTCACCCACCGCCCGGCGGCCGACCCGGCCCAAGCGGCCCGGATCTGCGCGGGCATCCAGGCCCAGGACCTCTGGGCGTCGCGGCTCGCGGTTCGATCTCGCTCGGCGACGGCCGGCCTGGCCGACGTCATCGCCGCCACCGAGGCCCCACCGCAGGTGATACGTACCTGGCCGATGCGCGGCACGCTGCACCTGGTCGCGGCCGAAGACGCCCGCTGGCTGATCGAGACGGTGGGACCGACCGTCCTGCGGGCAAGCAGCAAACGCCGGCGGGACCTGGGCCTCGACGATGCGCTGCTTAACCGACTGCGCGCCGCGCTGCCGGACGTCTTGACCGGCCGGCAGCTGACCCGGCCCGAACTGGTCGAGACGTTGGGCCGGCGCGGGATCGGCCTCGGACCCGACAACCAGGCCGCGGCCCACGTCGTCTACTGGGCGGCCGCCACTGGCCTGATCTGCCGTGGTCCGGACCGCGGCGCGCAGTCGACCTTCGTGCTGCTCGAGGAGTGGCTGCCTGACCGGACCGGTCCGACCGGCGAAGCGGCGCTGGCCGAGCTGGCCCGCCGTCACGTGCGCGCGTTCGGACCCGTGTCGAGCGAGGACTTCGCGGCCTGGTCACGGCTGCCGATGCCGATGTGCCGGGCGGCGTTTGGGGCGATCGGGGCCGAGGTGGAGACGGTCACGGTGGACGACCGCCCACTGGTCATGATTGAACCGGTCGAACCGGGCAGGAACGTGCTGCGGCTGCTGGCTGGCTTCGACACGTATCTGATGGGCTACCGCAGCCGCGACGCGATGCTGCACTCATCGCGGCACAAGCGGATTGTCGACGGCGGCATTCTCTACCCGTCGATGATGCTCGACGGGACGCTCCTCGGGCGCTGGCGGCTCGACCGCAGCCGGGAACCGGCCCGGGTGTCGGTCGAGTTCTTCGACCCGCCACCGCGTGGGGTGCGCCAGCAACTCGACGCCGAGGTCGCCGACATCGCCCGCTTCCTCGACCGGGAAGTGCGCCTGGTCGAGGGCTGGTCGAGGGCTGGTCGAGGGCTGGTCGAGGGCTGAGCCGAGGGCGGCGGAGCCCTCTCGGGCGGTGACCCCTCGGGCGGTGACCCCCGGGCGTGGTCCGGGTCGGGTCCGGCGGTCCGACCGGTCGTCCCAGCCGAACCGGCGATCGAGCGGTCGTGGCCGCGCCGGCAGCCCGGCCGGGTCAGCCGACCCCCGCTGCATCCATTCCGCGCAGCTCCTTCTTCAGCTCCGAGATCTCGTCGCGCAGCCGCGCGGCCACCTCGAACTGCAGCTCGCGGGCCGAGGACAGCATCTGGTCGTTCAGCGACTGGATGAGATCGGCCAGCTGGGCCCGCGGCAACTCGGAGACGTCGAGTTTGCCGTCGGCATGGGCACCGACGCCGACAACCCCCGGACCGCTGCCGCGGCCGGCCTTGCCCGGCACGGGTGACTTCCCCCGCGACTGGGAACGGCCCGATCCGCCGACCGGGGGGTTGAGCAGCTCCTCGGTGTCCTGAGCCTCGCGATTCAGCAGGTCGGTGATGTCGGCGATGCGCTTACGCAGTGGCGTCGGGTCGATGCCGTTGGCCCGGTTGTACTCGACCTGCTTCGCGCGGCGCCGATTGGTCTCATCGATCGCCTTCGCCATCGACGCGGTGATGGTGTCGGCGTACATGTGAACCTGGCCGGAGACGTTGCGGGCCGCCCGGCCGATCGTCTGGATCAGCGACGTGCCGCTGCGCAGGAAACCCTCCTTGTCGGCGTCGAGGATCGACACCAGCGAAACCTCCGGCAGGTCGAGGCCCTCGCGCAGCAGGTTGATGCCGACCAGCACGTCGAACTCACCGAGGCGCAGCTCGCGCAGCAGCTCCACCCGGCGCAGGGTGTCGACCTCGGAGTGCAAGTACCGGACCCGCACGCCCAGCTCGAGCAGGTAGTCGGTGAGGTCCTCGGACATCTTCTTGGTCAACGTGGTCACCAGGACGCGCTCGTTACGTTCGGCCCGCAGCCGGATCTCGTGCACCAGGTCGTCGATCTGGCCCTTGGTCGACTTGACGATCACCTGCGGATCGACCAGCCCGGTCGGGCGGATCACCTGCTCGACGAACTCGCCCTTGACCCGGCCCAGCTCGTAACCCCCCGGCGTCGCGGAGAGGTAGACCGTCTGACCGACGCGGTCGATGAATTCCTCGAACTTCAGCGGGCGGTTGTCCATCGCGCTGGGCAGGCGGAAGCCGTGGTCGACCAGCGTCCGCTTGCGGGACATGTCGCCCTCGTACATCCCGCCGGTCTGCGGCACGGTGACGTGGGATTCGTCGATGACCAGCAGGTAGTCCTCGGGGAAGTAGTCGAGCAGGCAGTTCGGGGCACTGCCCGGGGTGCGGCCGTCGATGTGCAGGGAGTAGTTCTCGATCCCGGAACAGAAGCCGACCTGGCGCATCATCTCGATGTCGTAGGTGGTGCGCATCCGCAGCCGCTGCGCCTCCAGGAGCTTATGCTGCCGTTCCAGCTCCTCCAGGCGTTCGGCCAGTTCCTTCTCGATGCCGGCGATCGCCCGTTCCATCCGCTCCGGACCGGCCGCGTAATGCGTGGCCGGGAAGACGAACACCTCGTCCACCTCACGCACCACCTCGCCGGTCAGCGGATGCAGGTAGTAGAGGCGCTCGATCTCGTCGCCGAACATCTCCACCCGGATGGCCAGTTCCTCGTAGACCGGGAAGATCTCGACGGTGTCCCCGCGCGCCCGGAAGGTGCCGCGGGTGAACGAGAGATCGTTGCGGCTGTACTGCACACCGACCAGGTGGCGCAGGATATTGTCGCGCTCGATCTGCTGGCCGAGCCGCAGCCGCACCGAACGGTCCACATACTCCTGGGGCGTGCCCAGACCGTAGATGCACGACACGGTCGCGACGACGACGACGTCGCGCCGGGTGAGCAGCGACATGGTGGCCGAGTGCCGCAGCCGCTCCACCTCGTCGTTGACCGAGGAGTCCTTCTCGATGTAGGTGTCAGTCTGGGGGACGTAGGCCTCGGGCTGGTAGTAGTCGTAGTAGCTCACGAAGTACTCGACCGCGTTGTTGGGCAGCATCTCGCGCAGCTCGTTGGCCAGCTGGGCGGCCAGGGTCTTGTTCGGCGCCATGACCAGCGTAGGGCGCTGGAGCCGCTCGATCAGCCACGCCGCGGTGGCCGACTTGCCGGTCCCGGTGGCGCCCAGCAGCACCGAATCCTTCTCGCCGTTGCGGATGCGTTTCTCCAGTGCGTCGATCGCCGCCGGCTGATCCCCGGACGGTTCGAAGTCGGCGATCACCTGGAAGGTTCCCGAGCTGGGGACGATGTCACTGTGCACCCGCATGCCTCCACGGTACGAGCCCGGTCCGACAACGGCGCGCCGCTTCGCGCGTCCCGGCGTCGGTTGACCGGTCCTCGAAGCGGCGCGATGACGCCCCAAGCGATCATGTGGCGGGACGCGGCGGCTCACGCGAACAGGAACCGCCACTGCCCGGTGCCCACCGACACCGCCACCGCGCCGCTGACGACCGCCCCGGTGGCGGCCATGAACAGCCAGTCGCGCCGGCGCAGCACCGATTCCCGGGCGAAGGAACGCTGCGCCGAGCCGTCGAATCCCCGGGCGTCCATCGCCGCGGCCAGCCGCACGGCCCGGCGGATCGCCTGCACCAGCAGGCCGAACAGCAAAGCGACGCCGGCCCTCACCCACGCCACCGGGTTCCAACCCGCGCCCACGCCCCGCGCCCGGCGGGCCCGGCGGATGGAGACCAGCTCCGCGGCGAGCAGCGGGATGAGGCGGAAGGCGGCCAGGGCGCCGTAGGCGAAGCGCGCCGGCGCGTGCCACCGCTGCACGAGCGCGTCGGCCAGATCGGTGGGATCGGTGGAGAGCACCAGCAGCAGGCCCGGTAGGCCCAGGGCCAGCAATCGCAAGGAGACCGGCACCAGCCCGACCACGCTGCCGCTGACCAGGAAGTTGGCCAGCCAGAGGGTGGACAGGCCGACGGCGAGCGGCCAGGCCTGCCGCAACAGCCGCGGCCCCAGTCCGAGCACGGGCAGGGTGACCAGCTCGACGGCGACCAGGATGGCGCTGGTCGTCGTGTCCCGGCTGATGAGCAGCGGCAGCGTGACGACCAGCAACGCGGTCAGCTTGGCGATCGGATTCAGGTGGGCGGCGGCCGTCGTCGGGTCGGGCCCGGCCAGCAGCAGGCTCATGCCGACAGCCGGCCTTCGGCCATCATGAGGATCCTGTCGGCCACCGCGGCGACGAAGTCCTCGTCGTGGCTGACCATCAGCACGGCAGCGCCGTCGTCGCGGACGCCGGCCAGCAGCTCGACCAGCTCGGTCCAGGTCCGCGCGTCCTGGCCGAACGTCGGCTCGTCGAGCACGAGGACCGGCGCCGCCACCGAGAGCGCCGTGGCTACGGACAACCGGCGCTTCTGCCCGCCGGAGAGGGTGAACGGATTGGCCTCGGCCAGCGCGCTCAGCCCCAGCCGCTCCAGCAGTTCGTCGGCCCGGCGCGCGGCCCGGTCAGTCCCCCAGTGCAGCCGGCGGGGCGCCACCATGAGTTCGGCGCGCACCGAGTCGGTCAGGAACTGGTGCTCCGGGTTCTGGAACACGGTGCCGATCGCCCGGGCCAGCGAGGCCGGACGGCGGCGGTGCAGCGGGCGCTGCGGTTCGTCCGCCGCGACGACCCGACCAGCGTCGGGCTTCTGCAGCCCGGCGACCATGAGCGCGAGCGTCGACTTCCCGGACCCGTTCGGCCCCACGACTGCGCTGGCCGAGCCCGCCGCCAGGGCCAGGTCGGCCTCGGCCACGGCATCGACG
>JALZBL010000101.1 GCA_030947395.1 Actinomycetota bacterium
GTCCATATACCGGCCGAGAGCCCGTACGGGGTGTTGTTGGCCTTCTCCAGCGCCTCGTCCGGTGTGCGGAACGTGAGCACCGACAGCACCGGTCCGAAGATCTCCTCGCGGGCGATCCGGTGGGCCGGGGACACCTCGGTGAAGATGGTCGGCGGGAACCAGAAGCCGCGATCGGGCAACGGGCACGGCGGCGACCAGCGGTGCGCCCCCTCAGCGTCGCCGGCGTCGCTCAACTCGCGGACCCGGGCCAGTTGGACCGCGGAGTTGATGGCTCCGATGTCGGTGTTCTTGTCCAGCGGGTCGCCCAGGCGCAGGGTGGCCAGCCGCTCGTGCAACGCGGCGACGACCTCGTCGTAGACGGACTCCTGCACGAGCAGGCGGGACCCGGCGCAGCACACGTGGCCCTGATTGAAGAAGATTCCGTTGACGATGCCCTCGATCGCCTGGTCGAGCGGGGCGTCGTCGAACACGATGTTGGCCGCCTTGCCACCCAGTTCGAGGCTGAGCCGGGTGGGGCGTCCGGCCAGCGTCTTCTGGATCTGCTTGCCGACGTCGGTCGACCCGGTGAAGGCGATCTTGTCGATTCCGTCGGCCTCGACGAGGGCTCGCCCGATCTCCGGTCCGCCGGCCAGGACGTTGACGACCCCCGGCGGGAGGTCGCACTCGGCGATGATCTCGGCGAGCGTCAACGCGGTGAGCGGGGTGGTCTCGGCCGGCTTCAGCACCACGGTGTTGCCGGTGGCCAGGGCGGGGGCAATCTTCCAGGCCGCCATCAGCAGCGGGAAGTTCCAGGGGATGATCTGCCCGGCCACGCCCAGCGGACGCGGGTCCGGGCCGAACCCGGCGTAGGGCAGCTTGTCGGCCCAACCGGCGTGGTAGAAGAAGTGGGCCGCCGCCGTGGGCACGTCGACGTCGCGCGCCTCGCGGATCGGCTTGCCGTTGTCCAGCGATTCGAGCACCGCCAGCTCGCGGGCGCGCTCCTGCACGGCGCGGGCGATGCGGAAGAGGTACTTGGCCCGCTCGCGACCGGGCATCCGTCCCCACGCGCCGTCGGACGCACGGCGCGCGGCGGCGACCGCGTCGGTGACGTCTTCAGGGCCGGCTTCGGCGACCTCGGCCAGCGGTTCCTCGGTGGCCGGGTTGATGGTCTTGGTCGCCTCGCCGCGTCCGGCCCGGAACTGCCCGTCGACGAAGATGCCGTAGGACTCGCGCAGGTTGGCCACCGAACGCGACTCGGGCGCCGGGGCGTACTCGAAGGGGCTGGTCATGCCTAGTCGCTCCGTCCATACGCCATCGACGCCATCCGACCTCCGGCCGGAGTCGCCGATCGAGGCGCCGGGCGGCGCAGTCCTTGACCTTGGTTCTTCGCGCGAGCGCTCATCACGAGAGCGTCACGTAGTCGGGACCGTCGTAGGCGCCGGTGGTCAGCTTGTGGCGTTGCTGCAGCAGGTCGTCGAGCAGGCTGGACGCGCCGAACCGGAAGAGCGCGGGGTCGAGCCACGGCGCGCCGGCCACCTCGTTGACCATGACGAGGTAGCGGACGGCTTCCTTGGCCGTGCGGATGCCGCCGGCCAGCTTCACCCCGCGCCGCTCGCCGGTCTGGGCGGCGAAGTCGCGCACCGCCTGGAGCATGACGAGGGCAACGGGGGGAGTGGCGGCGGGAGTGACCTTGCCGGTGGAGGTCTTGATGAAGTCGGCACCGGCGAGCAGGGCCAGCCACGAGGCGCGGCGCACGTTGTCCAACGTGACCAGCTCACCCGTTTCGAGAATCACCTTCAGGTGCGCGGCGCCGCAGGCCACCTTGGTGGCGACGATCTCGTCGAAGACCCGCTGGTAGCGACCGGAGAGAAAGGCGCCGCGGTCGATCACCATGTCGATCTCGCCCGCGCCGGCGGCCACCGCGTCGCGGACGTCGTGCCGCTTCGTCTCCAACGACGCCCGCCCGGACGGGAACGCCGTCGCCACGCTGGCCACCGCCACCTGGCTGCCTCGCACCGCTTGGACGGCGGTGGCCACCAGATCGGGGTAGATGCAGACCGCAGCCACGGGTGGCGCGCTCGGATCGGAAGGATCCGGGCGGACCGCCTTGGCGCACACCGAGCGCACCTTGCCCGGGGTGTCCGAACCCTCGAGCGTGGTGAGGTCGACCATCCGGATCGCGGTGTCGATGGCCCAGGCCTTGGCGGTCGTCTTGATGCTGCGGGTGGCCAGCGTCGCGGCCCGGGCCTCGGCCCCGACCTGATCGACGCCGGGCAGACCGTGGAGGAACCGTCGCAGCGACGATTCCTCGCGAGCTACATCACCCAAGGGGCCGGCCACGGCCTCGGCCGCCGGCCGCGTCCCTGGTGCGGTGACAGTTGCACTCACCCCGTCAGCTTAGGCGTGTCCCACCGCCGGCGAGGACCCTCGCCGCTGTGGTCCTCGATGGCCAGCCGCTGGCTGGAGCACGCTGCGTCGGATGAAAGCGTGGCCGATCCGGGAAGGTGGTCGGCAGCGGCGCTTCCAACTCGGGTGTGCGGTTACCGTGGTGGCTCCTTGGGCGGAAAGGTGGACGCGAGTGGCGGGGCAGCGCGCGGGCGGGATGGAGGCTCAGGAGTTCGCGGCGGCGTTCCGTGGGTTTCTGGACTGGTTTCACTTGAACGCGGGCAGCGGCGCCGGCAACGAAGCGGTCGAACTCACCCGGACGTTCCTCGGCCAGGTCGGCGCGGCCAGGTCGGTCGTGAAGCGGGAGTTTGCGGCGTTCGAGCACATCAACGTGCAGACGGCGCTGAACGCGTGGCTTGCTCAGGCTGGTCGCGAGGGTGAGATCCACGGCGTGACGTTGCCACCGCACTACGGGTCGGTGTCGTTGAGCCCTCGACGCGCCTACCCGATCCGACGTGGTGCGACCAGAGGCAGTGCTGGTGCGTCTGGAGCGGCACGCGCTCTCATTGGCTGAGCATCGCGACGCCGTGCTGGCCGCCGGGCAGCACCTCAAGCGAGGACTGCTGCTGTACGGACCCCCGGGGACCGGAAAGACGCACTCGATGCGGTATCTGCTCGGTCGCATGCCCGGCTACACCAGACTGGTGCTCACCGGACGCTCCCTGCACGCCGTGGGCGCCGCGGCCGAACTGGCCCGCGACCTGCAGCCTGCCGTCGTCGTGCTCGAAGACGTCGACCTGGTCGCCGGAGACCGGTCCTTCGGTCCGGGCAGCAGCAGCGTGTTGTTCGACCTGCTCGACGCGATGGACGGCGCGGCCCACGATGCCGACCTGATGTTCCTGCTCACCACCAACCGCGCGGACCTGCTCGAACCGGCCCTCGCCGCGCGGCCGGGCCGCGTCGACATCGCCATTGAGATCGCCCTACCGGACGCTGACGCCCGACGGCAGCTCCTTCAGCTTTACGCCCGCTCCATCCCGTTGGCGATCACCGACGACGAGCGCACCGAGGTCATCGAGCGCACCGACGACGTCACCGCCTCCTTCCTCAAGGAACTCATCCGCCGCGCCATTCTGGAGGCGCTGAACGACGACCCGTCACTGTCCAACGTCACAACCGGCCACCTCAACCAAGCCCTCGATGACCTGCTCGACAGCACCCAAGCGGTCACCCGGACCCTGCTCGGCGTCGGCGCGGAGCAGGTCGCCGACGCCGGCGGCCTCGCGCCGCCCATGCCGTCGCGGCAAGGACACTTCCGCGCCTACGGCTCAAGCCTTTACATCGGTCGCTGACCGGCCGGCCCGCCCGGCCAGGCGTCAGCCGGGGAAGCAGGTTCGGCTGATCGCGAGCCGCACGATGGTGGCGTGGTCGATGGCGAAGGCGAAGGTCGGCGCGGAGACGACGCGGCCGGTCACGCCCGGCCACCGACCGCGCACGTCACCCGCGCCGGCGCCGATGCAGGTGAGTCCGGGAAGTGAGTTGGATCCGCCCACCCAGATCACGGTTTCGCCCGCCCAGATGGTGGCCCCGGATCCGACCTCGTCCTGGACCGGTGGGCTGGGTAGCGGGTGCAGGGTGGCCGGTTCCAGGGGCACGAGGGCGGCCGCGCCGCCGTAGCCGGCCGCCCATATCCCGTCGCGGGTGACGGCCAGCGACACCTTGGCCAGCGGGAGGTTGATCCCCGGGCGGCTGATCCGCGCCGTCGCCAGGTCGACCGCCGCCACCTCGGTCGTGCGGTTGCCGAGTTCCGTCGCGATCAGGATCCGATCGCGGGCAGTGTCGGCGGCGATCGCCCCAACGCGGCCGCGCACGCCGGCGACCTGGGTCGCAGTTGCGCTGGCACCGGACAACGCGAACAGGCCGTGCGGTCCGCCGAGCCAGAGCACGTTGCCCGCTGCTTCGGCCGTCGTCACGGCAAACTTGAGGTGGACCACGCGGACCCGGCGGGGCCGTTCGAAGAAGTTCGGGCTGTAGGCCTGCACCACGCTGCCGCCTCGCTCGGCGGCGATTACCCAGATCTGCCCCGCGCCGTAGACCACCTTGACCGCACCATCGGGCACGGACACCTCGGTGAACACCGCACCCGACTTGTCGAGGGCGAGCAGGCGCGAGGGACTGGTGTAGAGAGCCAACACGCCGTACGAGCTCAGCGTCAGGTCGACCGGTTCGCCCGGTCCCAGCGGCAAGGCCGGCCCGGGCGCCGCGGTGTCGACCATCGGGGACGGACTGGCTCGCCGAGACGTCGTGGGCGGCCGGGGCAATGCCGATTCACGGGGAGCTCTGGTCGTCACCCCGACCACGACGATAAGAGCCACGAGCGCTAGACCTGCGCCGACCCGTCGCCACCGGCCGGCCATCACCCACACCGACCCGCGCGGCCATTCGGCGCCGGGTAGCAGATCCGGACCGTCGATGCGATTGTCGCGGGTGTCGTGGGTGTCGTGGGCGTCGTGGGCGTCGTGGGGGTCATCGCGGCGGCCGGGCTCGGGTGGGATCAGGTCCCGTCCATCGCCGGCGCCCCGCACGCCCTCAGCGTGAACGTCACCACCGTCGACGGCAAGCACCGGCCTGCCGTGACGACCGCACCGCGGTCAGCCTTGTAGTCCAGGCTGCTCGCCGCCGGGGCAGAGCGGCCGCTCGCGGAGGACCTCGTAGCGCAGCCAGAGCATCCCGTCTGCCCCCGCGTGGCTGGATAGCAGTCGCAGGCTGGTGGGTCGCTCGCCACTCAAGGGCAGAGATCCGTCGAACATAGATGCGGGACGTTTCCCCGTCCAGCGCGGCCAGACCGTCGCGTTGAGCGGTGAGATCCTGCTGCTCGGTGGACACCCTCGCGTATCCGATCAGAAGTCCAGACATGCCGAGCTTCCCATGTGGTGGGGTCGACCCACTGCCCGGTCGGCAACGGCATCGGCCGCGCAACAACTCCGCTACCACCAAGTCGACCGCCGCCGCTCGAACGACGGCACTGCGTCTCGACGATTGGTATTCGGTTGTAATACACTCGCCTGGTGGCCGACGAGCAGTTCGACCTCGACCTGCTCGACGAGCAGGACCCGTTTGAGATCGACGTTCAGGCCGCACACCTGTTCAAGCATCCGCACCTAGGAATCGCGGATATTGACGAGGTGTCGTCAAGCGATCCACTGTTCTACCCGGCCAAGCCGCCAGCGCACTGGCTGATGTGCGCGGAGGTGTCCGGACGGGTGCTGGTCGTTCCGCTCGCCCCGTCACGCAGCGGCGATCCATACCGCTGCCGCCCGATCGGCTGCTACGAAGCCGCACCCGCACTAGCCACCCAATACCGGAGGACCGATGACCAAGAAGAAGCCGATGACACCCGCGCAGGAATACGACTACTACGCCGATCCGGACAACCAGCAGCCCCAGGGACCCCCCCGGCGGCGCCGGTCTCGCCTGACGGAGATGGTGCCCGTCCGATTCCCACCGGAGCTACTTGATGAGATCCGCCGGCGAGCCGAAGCTGACGACCGATCCCTGTCCTCCTGGATCCGCCACGCTGCCGAGCACGAATTGAGCAACTCGACCTGACACTGCGCAATCCGGCGCGCCGCAAGCGGCTGGGCGTCCGGTAACGGCCGACTCCTTGGTGGCGTCCTTTCCCGGACGCAATCTGCGGGCCGTTGTCGTTCATCCACGTGATCAGATCTTCCAAGATCTCGACTGCACGGATGCGGCGAGCGCGTTCGTGTTGGGCACGGGCACGCACGAAACGCGCCGTCAGTTCGCTGACCACGACGGCGGGCTACATCCCGGGGTAGGCCTGACACATCAACGCCGTTCGACGAGCCTGTTCGGCCAGCGGCACGGTTGGCTCAATCAGGTCGGCCCAGGCACCACACCGCGTGCGCGAAGTCATCCGCACGTCTGCCGGGAGCAACTTGCGGGCATCGCGCTGACGACCCGCGCACCCACGATGCTTGACGAGCCAGGAGATTCTCGGCTGGCGCCCTACTGACCGATGCGCCCGTCAATCCGTTCGCGGAGCAGGTCCGCGTGACCGTTGTGACGGGCGTACTCCTCGATCATGTGGACCAACAGCTCACGCAGCGAGATCGGCTCGGCGCCGTCGCGTCCGACGAAGTCGAGGTCGGTGTCACGGGTGAAGCGCTCGGCGAAGGCGACCTCGTCGCGCCAGGCCGCCCACGCTTCGTCAACGACGGCCTGATCGGCCACGGCGCCATCGAAGTCGCCGTCGGGCTCCGTGTCGGACTGGTAACGCTTCGGCACGTCTTGGCCGGCGAACCGCCGCCGGAACCAA
>JALZBL010000405.1 GCA_030947395.1 Actinomycetota bacterium
AAATCGCCATCAAGGTGTACAACCCCACCGGCCCGGGCGGGCCGAACGACCAGGGACTGGGACGCAAGCACATCAGCGAGGCCATCAACGGCTCGCTCGAACGGCTCCAGACCGACTACGTCGACCTCTATCAGGCCCACCGCTACGACACGACGGTGCCGCTCGAGGAGACGATGCTGACCTTCGCCGACGTCGTGCGGGCCGGCAAGGCGCTCTACATCGGCGTCTCGGAGTGGACGGCCGACCAGATCCGCGACGCCGCAGTGCTGGCCTACGAGCTGCGCGTCCCGCTCATCTCCAACCAGCCGCAGTACAACATGATGTGGCGGGTGATCGAGAGCCGGGTCGTGCCCACCTGCCAGGAACTGGGCCTCGGGCAGATCGTCTTCTCTCCCCTGGCCCAGGGCGTGCTCAGCGGCAAGTACCAGCCGGGCCAGCCCCCGCCGCGGGGCTCGCGGGCGTCCGGGCGGGAATCCGGTTACTTCATGGGCCACTACTTCGAACGCGCTGGCCAGCTCGACGCGGTCCAGAAGCTGCGCCCGATCGCCGCGGAGCTCGGTCTGTCGATGCCCGCGCTGGCCGTGGCCTGGGTGCTGCAGAACGACAACGTGGGCTCGGCGATCATCGGGGCGAGCCGCCCCGAGCAGGTACGCGACAACGCCACGGCGAGCGGGGTGAAGCTCGAGGCCGAGGTCCTGCGTCGGATCGACGACGCGCTGGAGGGCTTCATCGAGCGGGATCCGAGCAAGACCGGCTGACCGCCCCGCCCGCGACACGCCGGCACAACATGTGGTGCCGAGAACTGTCGTTGTCGCTGTATATGGTGCGAGACGCAGCTGGTTCGGCCTACTCATCCAGAGGGGCCGAGGCAACAGGGAACCCGGTGGGAATCCGGGACTGCCCCGCAGCGGTGAGTGGGAACGAACGCCGTCTGTCCCGATGGAGGGACAGCACTGGCCGCGTGAGCGGCTGGGAAGCGACGGCCAGTAGGTGAGTGCGGGCGTGACGACGCGTCCGCCCTCGGGCTCACGAGTCCGAAGACCTGCCAGCGCACCGCGCGCTTTCGCGCGCGGTGGTCCGATGCCGCGCGGGACGGCGGACGGCGCACCGCCGCGCGGGCTCGCGCGGCGGTCACCGTCGCCTGCCTCCCCGAGCGCTCGGGCCGTTTCGGACCGAGCTCGCGAGGAGAGAGCCAATGGCGGTCACCGAGACCCCGGTCGACGCACCCCCACCCACTGAGATCCCGGGCCAGCCGCCCACCCGCCGCACCACGATGCAGGTGCGCAAGCGCAACGGTGACGCCGAGCCCGTCGACGTCAACAAGATCGTGCGGGCCGTCGAGCGGTGGGCCGGCGACCTCGACGATGTCGACCCGCTGCGCGTGGCGACCAAGACGATCAGCGGCCTCTACGACGGCGCGACGACCGCCGAGCTGGACCGCCTGTCCATCCGTACGGCCGCGGAGATGATCGGCGAGGACCCCGCCTATTCGCGCCTCGCCGCCCGGCTGCTGGCCGCCTACATCGACAAGGAGGTCCGCGGGCAGGGCATCGCGTCGTTCAGCCAGTCCGTGGCGCTCGGGCACGCCGAGGGCCTGATCGGCGACGATACGGCCCGCTTCGTCAAGGACAACGCCCGCAAGCTCGACTTCGCCGTCGACGACGCCGCCGACCGCCGGTTCGAGTACTTCGGGCTCCGCACGGTGTACGACCGCTACCTGCTGCGCCACCCGACCGCGCGCCTGGTGGTGGAGACGCCCCAATACTTCCTGCTTCGCGTGGCCTGCGGGCTGTCGCAGACGCCGGCCGAGGCGATCGGCTTCTACCGGTTGATGTCGTCGCTGGCCTACCTGCCGAGTTCGCCGACCCTGTTCAACTCCGGCACCCGGCACACCCAGATGTCCTCGTGCTACCTGGTGGACTCCCCGCGCGATGAGCTCGACTCGATCTACGACCGGTACGCCCAGGTGGCCCGCCTGTCGAAGTTCGCCGGCGGGATCGGCATCGCCTTCTCGCGGGTGCGCTCGCGCGGCGCGCTGATCCGCGGCACCAACGGGCAGTCCAACGGGATCGTGCCGTGGCTGCGCACCCTCGACGCCTCGGTCGCCGCGGTGAACCAGGGCGGCCGGCGCAAGGGCGCGGCCTGCGTCTACCTGGAGCCGTGGCACCCCGACGTCGAGGAGTTCCTCGAGTTGCGCGACAACACCGGCGAGGACGCCCGGCGCACCCACAACCTGAACCTGGCCAACTGGATCCCCGACGAGTTCATGCGCCGGGTGGAGGCCGACGAGCAGTGGTCACTCTTCGACCCGGACGAGGTGCCCGAG
>JALZBL010000406.1 GCA_030947395.1 Actinomycetota bacterium
CAGCCGCTGCAGCACACCGGCGGCCTGGTAACTGTTGCGCCGGCTCTGGCCGGACTGCAGCCATGGGGCGAACGTCCCGGCCAGCAGGAGCACAGCACCCGCCGCGAGCCCGGCCAGGGCGGCCGCCAGCCGGCGCGGTGAAGTCACGGCGACAATTCTCCCCCGGGCAGTGCGGTGGCGCCTCACCCGAAGGCGGTGACCCGCTCCTGGGCGATCCGAGAAGCGGAGGGGTCACCCGTGGCGTGACGCACCAGCACCAGCGAGCCGCCCACGGCCAGCACGGCCAGCAGGGTGAGGACGTCCGGGCTCACGGCCGCGCGGTCGTCGAGCAGCACGCGCGCCCCGCGGATCAGTCCCAGCGACTCGGCCCGCCGGCGAGCCGCCGCGACCACGCCCGAGCGGCTCGAGCCGTCGAGTGCGGCATCCCCGGGTGAGGCGGGCGGACGGACGGAGGCCCAGGCATCGGCTTGCGGACGTACGGCGACCACGTAGTCCGTGGTGCCCGGCGGCGGCGGCCCGTCGAAGCCGCGGCCCCACGGCTGCAGGGCCAGGGCCAGTACCTCGGGCGCGCGGGCCAGCGCGACGTGCTCGGCGTCGACGAAGGCGACATCGGCCGCGTCCGGTGTCGTCACGACCTCCAGGCCGGCTGACCAGACGCCCAGCAGCACCGCCACCTGCAGCCAGTGCATCGGCAGCGCGACGTAGGCCCGGTCGCCGGGGCCGAGGCCGAGTTCGTCGCCGAGCAGGAAGTGCGTCTTGGCCACCCAGTTGCCGAGCGAGGTCGCCGAAAGCTCCGCCCGTTCCCCGCTGGCGTCGTCGTAGAACGTGAGCAGGGGACCGGTGGGATCGTTCGCCCGCCGGTCGGCGAACAACGCTTCCGGGGACGTCACCGCGCCGACCCGGTCAGTTGATGCAGTCGGCCTGGGCGGCGGTCCGAGCCCCGGCCGCCGCGGATGACTTCGGCACCGACGGGACAGTGGCGGCCTTGGTCGCCGGCGTGGACACGGCTTTGTCACCGTCCGTGCCCAGGACGAGGGTGACGGCCGAGACGCCGGCGGCCTGGACCACCGTCGCACCGGGCACGTAAAGGGCCAGCGTCTTGGCCTGGTCCTCCATCCCGCCCGGGTAGCGGATCTGGGTGGCCGAGGTCGAGGCGGCGTCACCGGTCGACGTCTTGAAACCGGCCTGAGTCAGCACCGCCGCGTTCGATCCGGCGACCCCCGACCGGCCGGTGCCGTTCAGGACGGTCACCGATACCGCGGACGGGTTGACCGTCTTGGCCTTGGCGTAGGCCGAGCTGGCGGTGGAGCCGATGGCCTTGGCCACGAACGTCCGGATCGCGTCGGGGTTGACCGTCAGTACGTCCTTGCCGTTGACCGTTGCGCTCTGGGTCGGGATGGTCGAGAAACTGATGTTGCCGGCCGAGAGGTCCTGGATCTGGCGGGCGAGCACCAATGGGTTCAGGCCCTGGTGGCCCTTGGAGTCGCCGTCCATCTGCAGCGAGGAGCTCACCGCGCCGAGCAGCCGCTGCAGCTTGAGCGGGTTCAGCAGGGTGCCGGCCGAGGCCATCTTGCGAAAGACCGCGGAGAGGAAGTACTGCTGGCGCCGGATGCGGTCGATGTCGCCGCCCGAGAGCCCGTGGCGTTGCCGCACGAAGGCCAACGCCTGCTTGCCCTGGATCGTGTTCCAGCCCTTCTTCAGGTTGATGCCGGAGTAGCCGTTGGGGTGGCTGGCGTCACCCTCGGTGGAGGCGTTCTGGGCCGCGTTGAGGCAGACGCGCACGCCACCGATCGCGTTGCTGATCCGGGCGAAACCGAGTAGGTCGATCTGCACGTAATGGTCAACGGTGAAGCCGGTGAGGTTCTGCAACGTCTGCACGAGCAGTCGGGCGCCAGCCCCGTGGTCGCCGTGACTGGCGTTGAGCCCGTCGACGTAGGCGGCGTTGAGGCGGTCCATGCCGTGACCGGGGATCGCCACGTAGGTGTCGCGCGGGAACGAGATCACCGAGGCGCGCTTGCCGTTGGCCGGCACGTGGATCAGCATCATCGTGTCGGTGTTCTTGCTGCCCCCGTCGCGGTAGAGGCCCAGCGCCTTGAGCTCCTTGGCCGAGGCGGTGTCGCGGTCGTCGTTGCCGACGATGAGGATGTTCTGGTCCTTGCCGTCGATGTCCTGCCTGGGCCGGTCGGTGTTCATGATCGCGCCGATGCGGGGGACGTTCGCGGTGAACTGGCGAAACGTCGCCCAGTAGTAACCGGACCCGACCAGCACGGTCAGCGACAGCAGCGCGGCAACGACGCGGCCCCCCAACGCGAGCCCGGCCACG
>JALZBL010000407.1 GCA_030947395.1 Actinomycetota bacterium
AGCACGGCCTTGAGCCGCTCCTCGAACTCGCCGCGGTACTTGGCCCCGGCGACCATCGCGCCCAGGTCGAGGGCGATCAGGCGCTTGCCCCGCAGCGACTCCGGCACGTCGCCGGCGACGATGCGCTGGGCCAGGCCCTCCACGACGGCTGTCTTGCCGACACCCGGCTCGCCGATCAGCACCGGGTTGTTCTTGGTCCGCCGCGAAAGCACCTGCACGACCCGGCGGATCTCCGAATCGCGCCCGATAACCGGGTCGAGACCGCCTTCGCGGGCGCGGGCGGTGAGGTCGACGCCGTACTTGCCGAGGGCCTGGAACGTCGCCTCGGGATCAGCCGTTGTCACGCGCCCCGAGCCGCGCACGGTGTCCAGCGCCGCGCGCAACGCCTCGGCGCCGGCTCCGTGGCCGGCCAGCAGGGTGCCGGCGTCGCCCCCGGCCGCGGCTAACGCCAGCAGCAGGTGCTCGGTGGAGACGTACTCGTCACCGAGTTCGCGGGCGCGCTGCTCGGCGTCGGCCAGCACGGTGAGGAAGGCCCGCGACGGGGCGGGGGCGGCCACGGTGAGCCGGCGGCGGCCGGGAGCCGGGACACGGAAACCGCCGCGGCCGAGCGGACGGCCACCGGATCGGTGCCGACCGCCTGCAACAGGGGCCGGGTCAGCCCGTCGGTGTCATCGAGCAGGCTGACCAGCAGGTGCACCGGCTCCGCCGCCGGGTTCCCCGCCTGGGCCGCGCTGCGCACGGCGCCCGACACGGCCTGCTGACTGCGGGTGGTGAGGTCCATGGGTGGTCCCAGTCGTTCGTACGGTTGACGTCACTAGCAGCAACGACGGCGGAGGTTGAGCCTATTCCACTCAACCTCAGTGCCGATCGGGCTATCTCCGGTGGTTACGACGGCTCTGGACCAGCAATGCCACCGCGGCGCCGACGAGGGCCGCGATCAGAAGGGCGAAGTACAACGGGGCCTGGACCTCTGGAATCAGGAACCGAATCTTCACCTTGCGCGAGTTCTCGGCGAGGAAGACCAGGAACAGCACCAGGAAGACCACCGCGGTGACCTCGCGCGGGCCAACCTTCGGTCCGCCTCGCCGCGGGCCCGACGAATTGCCCAACCGGGCGGGGCGCTCCTCGCTCACCGCCACACCCTAACTCCACCTCAGGGCGTCGATGAGTGCACCGGACGGCCCGCGGCACGGCCGCGAGCCGGCCCGGGGCAAGATGGTGCGATGGCGCCCGCACCACTCGATGCGATCGTCGTCGGTGCTGGCCCCAACGGCCTGGCCGCGGCGATCACGCTGGCCGAACGCGGCCGATCCGTGCGGGTGTACGAGGCCGCCGACAGCCCCGGCGGGGGGTGCCGCACCGCCGAGCTGACGCTGCCCGGCTTCCACCACGACGTCTGCGCGACGGTGCAGGCGCTGGCTCTCGTCTCGCCGTTCTTCGCCACCATCGACCTCGAAGGCCTCGGGGTCCGGCTGCGGACGCCGGAGATCGCCTACGCCCATCCCCTCGACGGCGGCCGGGCCGGGCTGCTCTACCAGAACGTCGAGCGCACGGCGGCCGGCCTACCCGGCGCGGACGGCCGCACGTGGCGCGCCACCTTCGCCGCGCTCACCCGCCACGCCGAGCAGCTGTGGCCCGAGGTGCTCGGTTCGCTGCGGCGCGTGCCCCGGCACCCGGTGCCGATGGCCCGGTTCGGGCTACCGGCCCTGCGCTCGGCCGTTGGCTTCGCCGGCCGGTTCGACTCCGATGAGGCCCGCGCGCTGTTCACCGGCGCCGCGGCCCACTCGATGCGCCGGCTCGACGCGGCCGGCACGGCGGCGTTCGGACTGGTGTTGGCGCTGAGCGCGCACGCCGTCAACTGGCCGGTGGTGGAAGGCGGCAGCGGCCGGCTGATCGACGCCATGGTGCAGCGACTCACCGACCTGGGCGGGGAGATCGTGTGTTCCAGCCCGGTGACGTCGCTGGCCGCCCTCGAGCCGGCCCGGGTGAAGCTGCTCGACGTCAGTCCGCGCCAGTTGCTGCGCATGGCCGACGGCCGGTTACCGTCGCGCTACGCCCGCCGGCTGGCGAGATTCCGTTACGGCGACGGGGCATTCAAGCTGGACTGGGCGCTGGCCGGTCCGGTGCCGTGGTCGGCGCCGGGGGTGGAGCGGGCCGGAACCGTGCACATCGGCGGAACGATGGAGGAGATCGCCGCGGCCGAAGGCGCCGTGGAGAACGGCCAGCATCCCGACCGGCCCTACGTGCTGTCCGTGCAGCCCTCGGTGATGGACCCCACCCGCGCGCCGGCCGGGCAGCACACGCTGTGGGCCTACTGC
>JALZBL010000408.1 GCA_030947395.1 Actinomycetota bacterium
GGTTCTTCGCGGAGGTGATCGACACCGTTGAGACGGCGCTGCGCAAGGCCGGGTTCGACCTGCTGCTGTACAACCTCGGCGACCAGGAGGGCCGCTCACGGTTCTTCGACGTGATGCCGATGCGCAAGCGGGTCGATGCGGTCCTGGTGGCGAGCCTGGTGCTCAGCGCGGACGAGATCACGGCGCTGTCCGGTCTGGGCTGCCCGCTCGGCCTGCTCGGCCTGGAATACCCGGGCTTCCTGTCCACCCGCATCGATGACGCCGGCTCCGCCCGTGCCGCCGTGGCGCATCTGCTCGCTCAGGGGCATCGCCGGATCGCCCTGATCGGCGGCGACACCGATGATCCGATGCGCTTCACCCCGCCGTTGCACCGCCAGGATGGCTATCGCGACGCGCTGCTCGCCGCCGGTATCGAACCCGATCCGGCGATGTCCGTGCTCGGCTACTTCACTATCGACGGCGGGATGGACGCCAGCGAGCGGCTGCTGGGCCTGCCCGATCGTCCCACCGCGATCTTCGCAGAGAGCGACGAGATGGCCTACGGCGTACTGCGGACCCTGCGCCGGCACAAGCTGCGCGTGCCCGAGGACATGGCGGTCATCGGCTTCGACGACCACGCCAATGCCGAGATGATGGATCTCTCGACGGTGCGCCAGCCGGTCGCCGAGCAGGCCCTGGATGTGAGCGCCCGGCTGCTCGCCGCGATCACCGCCACCGAGCCTCCGGTCGAGGACGTCGTGTTGCCGACCGAGCTGATCGTGCGCGGCAGCACTGACCCGACCAGGTCGGTCGACTGATGACACTGATGCTCGTGGACGCGGCGGGGCTGTACTTCCGCGCGTTCTACGCAATCCCGGAGTCGGTCACCGCGCCGGACGGCCGGCCGGTGAACGCGATCCGCGGCTATCTGGACATGACCGCGGCACTGATCGAGCGGCGGCGTCCCTCCCGTCATGTGGCCTGCCTGGACCTGGACTGGCGGCCCGCGTTTCGGGTCGAGCTCATCCCGTCCTACAAGGCGCACCGCGTGGCCAAGGGCGGCGGCGAGGAGATCCCGGACACGCTCACGCCGCAGATCCCGGCGCTGCTCAGCCTGCTGGGTGCCTTCGGCCTGGCGACCGCCGGAGCCGAGGGCTTCGAGGCGGACGATGTCATCGCGACCCTCGCTTGGCGCGAGCGGGACCCGGTCGAGGTGGTCACCGGTGATCGGGACCTGCTGGCGCTGGCCTCCGACCGGGTGACGGTTCTCTACACCGGCAAGGGCATCGCGAAGCTGGCCGAGATGGGCCCGTCCGAGGTGCGGGAGAAGTACGGCATCCCGGCCGAGTATTACGCCGACTTCGCCGTACTTCGCGGTGACCCCAGCGATGGGCTGCCTGGAGTTCCCGGGATCGGCGAGAAGACCGCTGCCGCCATCGTCTCGCGGCTTGGCCCGATCGAGGACGTCCTGTTGGCCGCCGAGCAGGGTTCGGACGGCTTCCCCGCCGGCGCTCGGAACAAGGTGCTGGCCGCGCGCGACTACCTCGCAAAGGCCCCGGCGGCGGTGCGCGGACGGGTCGACGCGCCGGTCGACGAGGTGGACGACGAGCTGCCGGCTGAGCCGCGCGACGCCGCTCGGCTTGCCGAGCTGGCCGACGAGCTCGGCGTGCAAAGCTCGGTGCAGCGGCTGCTCGCAGCAATCGAGAGGTCGCTGGGCGGCTGAGCCGGCCGAAACGATCGCCTCTTCCCCCCTGTTGCTCGCTGAGCCGCCCCGAAACCGACCACTACAGAGGAAAACGCGATCAACATCTTGCTGATCTCGGCGCGACCCCGGCCGAACCGGCTCACCCCTGCGAGGGGTCGTAGTGGCCCTTGTCGTCGGTCAGCGTCACGGTGTACTTCGCGCCGCGGCCGTCGACGCAGGAAAAGGTCTTTCCTTTCCCGATTCGGAAGTTCTTGCCGCCGTTGCAGACGACATTGGATACGCCGAAGCGGGCCTCAATGGTCTGCTCCACGGCGGTATGGCGTAGATCGAGCGGCCTGAGCCAGCTCGGTTTCACCACGAGGAACAGGACCAGAAAGGCAGCAACCAGGACAGCGACGAGGGCCGCAAGCGAGATGAGCAGGCCCTTGCCCTTCTTGCGCGCCGGCTCCGGCGGATAACCCGGTTGGGCATACTGCTGGCCGTACGGGGTGGCCGCCTGACCGTACGAGGGCGCGGACCCCGCATACCCGGCGCCGGAATAGCTGCCCTGTTGCACGTACCCAGGCTGCGCATAGGACTGGGTCGGCTGGTAGGACTGCGGCGGTCCGTAACCCTGTTGTCCATACTCGGG
>JALZBL010000409.1 GCA_030947395.1 Actinomycetota bacterium
CTGGTCAGGGGCACCGACACGCGGTCGCTGGCGCCGACGTACACGCCGGCCTCCAGCAGGACGAGCGAGACCGAGTCGGCGGTGGTCCGATAGGCCCGCGTCTTCCCGTCGGCCTTGATCGTGACCGGCTTCGGAGTGAGCAGGCTGATCTCGGTCGGCGACAACGGCAGCCGGGTCGAGCGCGAGACGCTCACCGTCTTGCCCGTGCCGTAACCGAGCTCGCCCAGCGCCTCCTGGACGGTGGTGGCCGTCGTCCACACGTCGACCGAGCGGCCGTCCACGCTGAGCTTCAACAGCCGCCCGCGGCGCAGTACGACCCGGCTGCCGTCGTGGACCGGCGCCGAGGTGGCCGGAGCCACCGCGTCGTGGGGCGCGACGCGCAGATGGGCGCCGTCGAGCGCTCCACCGACGGTGCCGGCGCGGGTGTGGATGGTGCGGGTCTGGCCGTCGACGCTGACCGCAACCGCCTTGTCGGCGGAGGCCCAGGCCAGCGTGCCGCCGACCATGGCGGTCAGAACGATTCCGTACAAGCCGTACTTCGCGCTGGTGCGCACACAGTCTCCCTGGTCGGTTCGCTGCCGTGCGACGGGTTTCACGGCGACACGGCCCGCAACTAGGCGCGGGGGGGCGGTCTGCGGCAGCCCTCATACGGCCGGCCACGAGGTCACGACACGATAACAACCAGATGGCGAACTGGCCAACATCGGTCGACGCCGGACGACCTCACCAGCCGAACAGACGGCCTCCGGTGGCTTGGATGCCCGCGCACAGGGCGCCGACGTCGGTGCGTGTGACCTCGGCCACCGTGGCCACGGTGAGGGGCACCAGATACGGCGAGTTCGGGCGCCCTCGGTACGGATGGGGCGTCAGGAACGGTGCGTCGGTCTCCACCAGGAGCGCGCCGGGCGGCGTCGCCGCGGCGGCTTGGCGCGCGGCGGGGGCGTTGCTGAAGGTGATTACGCCGGGGAAGGAGAGCACGTAGCCGGCAGACACGCACTCGCGAGCCATGGCCGCGTCACCGGAGAAGGCGTGGAAGACCGCTCCGGCCGGCGGCGCGCCCTCCTCGGCCAGGATGCGCACCACGTCAGCGTGGGCGTCCCGGTCGTGGATCATCACCGGCTTGCCGACCCGATGCGCCAGCGCGATGTGACGCCGGAAGTGTCGCTGCTGGGCGGCGGGGGCGACGGTGTCCCAGTAATAGTCGAGGCCGGTCTCGCCGACGGCGACGACGCGGGGATCGCGGGCCAGCTCCTCGAGTTCGGCGTAGCCGTCGTCGTCGAGGTCGTTCACCTCGGTCGGGTGCACGGCGACGGCGGCGTAGACGTCCGGATGGGCGTTCGCGGCGTCGACGCACCACCGGCTGGCGGTCACCGAGTCCCCCACCGTGATCACCCGGGTGACCCCGACCCGCCGGGCCAGCGCCAGGGTCTCGGCCACGAAGTCGGTGTCGGGCTCCCGCCCCGCCCGGCGGGCCATCGCGTCGAGGTGACAGTGGGCGTCGAAGACCTCGACCGGCAGGGGCTCCGGCAGCGGCGGCGCAGAGGAGTCCCGCTCGTGGGCGCCGCGCCGGCTCACCGCGCCGGCCGTTGCGCCGTCACGCCGCGTCTTCGGCCAGGCGGGCCAGCTCCTCGTCGACGACGGAGGGTTCCAGCTTGGTGAACACCGGCGTGGGTGCGGCCAGCGGCCGGCCCACGGGTAGCGGGGTCGACGTCCACGCCGGGCTGGCCGAGTAGTCACCGGTCAGCACCGGGTACGACGGGGTGCCGGCCGCGGTCGCCTCGTGCACCTCGACCAGCTCCGGCATCGGCGCCCAGGCCCCGGTGCCACCGAGGGCCGCGTGAACCCGGGTCGAGGAGGAGGGCAGGAACGGCGTGAGCAGCGTCTTGGCGTCGTCGATCACCTGCAGCGCGGTGTGCAGCACGGTGCCCATCCGGGTCGGGTCATCCTTGAGCTTCCACGGCGCCTGGTCCGAGAGGTACCGGTTGGCGTCGGCGACCACGCCGATCGCCTCGGCCAGCGCCGCCTTGAACCGGGCGCGGGCCAGCAGATCACCGACGGTCGCGAACGCGGTGCTCGAGCGGGCCAGCATCGTCGCGTCGGCCTCGGTCGCTGGGGCCGGCCGTGGAATCGCGCCGAAGTTCTTGGCCGCGATCGAGATGGTGCGGTTGACCAGATTGCCCCAGCCGGCCACCAGCTCGTCGTTGTTGCGGCGCACGAACTCGGCCCAGGTGAAGTCGGTGTCCTGGTTCTCGGGGCCGGCCGAGGTGAGGTAGTAGCGCAGGGCGTCGGCGTCGTAGCGGGCCAGGAAGTCG
>JALZBL010000006.1:0-13458 GCA_030947395.1 Actinomycetota bacterium
TGGGATCAGCTGTTCACCGACCTGGAAGCGCAGGCCGACGCGTTGGCCGCGCAGCAGCGGGCCGGCGAGGTTGGGGAGCTGGTGCGCGCCGAGTTGGCCCGACTCGCCCTGGTCGACCGGTTGCGCGCGGCGATCGGCACCGTGCTGAGCGTGGGTTGCCTCGGTGGGGCTCGCATCAGCGGGGTGGCGGCCCGGGTTGGACCGGATTGGCTGCTGCTCGACGATCGCGATGGCCGGGAGATCGTCCTTGCCCTGGCCTCGGTCAGCAGCGTTAGCGGGCTGGGCCGGGCCACGACGCCGGCCGGGAGCGCCGGACCCGTCGGCGCCCGACTCGGGTTGCGCAGCGTGCTGCGCGGGATCGGCCGCGACCGCTCGCTCGTGAGCCTCCAGCTGGTGGACGGGTCGCGTCTCGACGGCACGATCGACCGGGTGGGCGCCGACTTCCTGGAGCTGGCCACCCACCCGGGCGGTGAGTTCCGCCGCCGCGGCGAGGTCCGCGACGTCCCGGCGGTACCACTCACGGCGATCGCGTTGGTGCGTCGGCAGGCGGCCGGCTGAGGTCGGGTTACCCCGTGTGCCGACGCTCGGTTGCGCCCGCACGCCGGGTCGGTCCCCGCCGGATCGAGTTGGCCGGCCGGGATCGGCCCCCCGCCGGACCGATTTCCGGGCCGGGATCCGGTACCCGCCGGATCGGGTTCGCCGGCCGGGATCAGGTCCCCGCCGGATCGGGTTCGCCGGCCGGTTGGCAGTATCGCCGTCGTGGCGAGCGCGCGGCAGTGGCTGGAAGGTGGCCGGCCGCGCACTCTGCCGGCCGCGATCTCGCCGGTCGTCGTCGGCGCCGGGGCCGCCGCGGCGCTGGACGGTTTCGTGGCGTGGAAGGCCGGCCTGGCCTTGGTGGTGGCGCTGGCCCTACAGGTCGGCGTCAACTTCGCCAACGACTACTCCGACGGGGTTCGCGGCACTGACGCCGCGCGCGTTGGGCCGCTGCGGCTGGTCGGTTCGGGCGCGGCCTCCCCGGGCGCGGTCAGGGGCGCGGCCGTCGCCGCGTTCGGCGTCGGCGCAGTGACCGGTCTGATCTTGGCCGTCACCAGCGCATGGTGGCTCGTCCTCGTCGGCGCAGCGGCAGTGGCCGCGGCCTGGTTCTACACCGGGGGCACCCGGCCCTATGGGTACCGGGGGCTGGGCGAGCTCAGCGTCTTCTGCTTCTTCGGCCTCGTCGCGGTCCTCGGCACTACGTACGTTCAGGCCGGGCGGGTCAGCCTGAGCGCGGTCGCCGCGGCCGTCGCGGTGGGGTGCCACGCCTGCGCGCTGCTCGTCGCCAACAACGTGCGCGATGTGCCGACCGACGCGGCTACCGGCAAACGCACTCTGGCCGTTTTGATGGGTGACGAGGCGAGTCGGCGCTTCTACGTCGCCTTGGTGGCGGTGGCCTACGGGCTGCTGCTCGCCACCGGCACCGGATGGGCGCTCCTGGGCCTCGTCGGCGTACCGCTGTCGGCCGTCGCGACGCGCCCGCTGCTGCGCGGCGCCCGCGGGTTGGCCCTGGTGCCGGTGCTACGACTGACCGGCCAGGCCGAGTTGCTGTTCGCGCTCGGGCTGGGGGCCGGTCTCGCCCTGTCCGGGTGAGTGGGGCCGCTATTCGGCGTCGGCCAAGGGATGCTCGGTGACGAACTGGCGGGTCTGGTCGTACATGCGGGTGATGTAGTCCTCCAGTCGTTGCCGCTCGACCCGCCATTGGCCGCGCCCGCCGATCTTTATCGCTTCCAGTTCGCCACTGCGGACGAGCGCGTAGGTCTGAGACGCGGAGATGTTGAGGACGTCGGCGACATCAGCCAACGTCAGGAACCGATCCGCGGGCATCGGATGACCTCACTCCTGTCCTCTTCGGCGACCCGGCCGGGGAGCAACCGGGGCACCGACCCGGGCGCAGCCAGTCTGCCAGTTCACGCACGGCGCCGGCGTGTTGTCCACAAGCCCATGATCACGGTTCGGCACCGGCCCGGTGCGTGCTGCACCATATAGAGCTGTGAGTGACGTTTCGCCGGTGCCGCGTCGGCTGCGCGCGCCCTCGTGGTTCGACCTGCGCCTCATCCTGGGCATCGGCCTGGTCCTCGCGTCGATCCTGATCGGAGCGGTGGTCATGGCCCGCGCCGACTCCACCCGGCCGTTGCTGGCGGTGGTCCGTGACCTCGACTCCGGCACGGTGCTGACGGCCAACGACATCCGCACCACCCGGGTCCGGCTCAACGAGGGCGCGGACCTCTACCTCCGGCCGGGAACCGCGGTCGCCGGCAAGGTGCTCGTGCGCCCGATGCGATCGGGTGAGCTGCTGCCCCGAGGTGCGCTGGGCGATCCTGATCCGCAGGACGTGACGGTGAAGGTCGCAGTGGATCCGGCGCGAACCCCGTCGCTTGTGCGGGGCGACCGGGTTTCGATCCTGGTGTCGAACAAGTTCTGCCGGACCACGCTGCAGGTGTTCGGTGACGTCACCGTGCAAGAGGTGGTCGAGCCGGGAAACGGTGCCTTCGGAACGGGCGCGGACGAGAGTCTGGTCGTGCGCACCACCCAGGCGCTGGCCCTGCGGGCGGTGAATGCGCAGGCGTTGCCCGAGGCAACCATCACCGTCATCCGGCTGGGGGCCGGTCACGACGGCAAGGCCAACGCCGGTCTACCTGACCTGTCCGCCTGCCTGGATCCGACCAAGCCGTCGTGAGCGGGCCGTCGTGAGCGGGCCGTCGTGAGCGGGCCGTCGGGCGTGAGCCGTCGTGAGCCGGCCCTCACAAGTGGCCGGCGGTGACGCCGTGGTAAGCCTTCCGGTGGTAACCGCCTTCGGCGGTGTGGCCTGGGAAGCCGAGCTGATTGCCGCCCTGGATGCGTGGCCGGGGGTGGAGCTGACCCGGCGGTGCGTGGATGTCGTCGAGTTGCTGGCCGTCGCGGCGACCGGCCAAGCGCGAGCGGCGCTGCTGTCGGTCGACCTGCGCCGCCTCGATGTCGATGCCATCGACCGCCTGCTGGCGGCCGAGGTGACTCCGGTGGGAGTCATCACTCGCGGCGACGCCGGCGCCGAGCAGCGGCTGAACGTGATCGGAGTACGCCACGTCGTGCCCTACGACGCCGACCCACAGGTGATCGTCGGCGTCGTCTCGGCCGCGATTGCCGACCGCGGCCAGCGCGCGCCCGGTCGCGACTTCGGCGACCCGGTGGCTGCCACCCACTCGGTCGTGCCTCCGACCGGTACGGCCACGCCGGTGGCCGCGCCCGCCCGGCGCGGATCGATCATCGGGGTATGGGGCCCCACCGGCGCGCCGGGGCGCACCACGGTGGCGGTGGCGCTGGCCGACGAGCTGTCCCGCCTCGGTCGCTCGGCCCTTCTCGTCGACGGCGATGTCTACGGCGGGGTGGTCGCGCCGATCCTGGGACTGCTCGACGAGTCGCCCGGGCTGTCCGCGGCGTGCCGGACGGCTGGGACGGCGCGGTTGGATGCCTCGACGCTGGCCGGTCTGTCCTGGCAGCTCGGTCCGCAGCTGCGGGTGCTGACCGGCATCCCACGGGCCGAACGGTGGCCGGAGCTGCGACCGGGCGGCATCGATGCGGTACTCGGCGCGGCGCGCGAGCTGGCCGAGTTCACCGTCCTCGACTGCGGCTTCGCCATCGAGACCGACGAGGAGCTGAGCTTCGACAGCCTGGCTCCCCGCCGCAACGCCGCGACCCTGGCGCTGCTGGGCGGCGCCGACGTGGTCGTCGTGGTGGGCGCGGCCGATCCGATCGGGCTCCAGCGGCTGGTGCGGGCGCTGACCGATCTGCGCGACGCCGAGATCGAAGTGCCGCTGTGGGTGGTGCTGAACAAGGTACGCGCTGAGGTCGTCCCCGGCCGGCCGCAGTCCGAGCTCGCCGCCGCCCTGCAGCGGTTCTCCGGCCGCACGCCGGCGGCCTTCCTCCCCTTCGACCAGGCGTCGCTCGACGCGGCGCTCAGCCTGGGGCGCACGCTGGCCGAGGCGCGCCCCAACTCCCGACTGCGGCGCGCCCTGACCGACCTGGCCACCGGTTTGGCTGGAGAGTCCACGGCCGCCGCACCCCGGCGCTCCCTGCGGGTCCGCCACCGGGGTTGAGGGCGGCCGCCCGCGAGCGCGCCGCAGCGCCGGCAAACCGAAGGCTGGTCACCAGGCCACCCGCCGCCCGAGCCGGCGGGCTGGAACGGTACCGATCAGTAGGGTGGTTCGCTGGGTGGTACCGCCGAGGCGGGTTCGGCTGGGCCGGGACGAGGAGGCGCGATGACCGACCGGCTGTCTTCGCTCGATGTCTCGTTCCTTTACCTGGAGGGCCCGTCCACGCCGATGCACGTCGGCGGTTTGGCGGTCTTCGATCTGCCACCGGACGGATTTGATTTCGACCGGTTCGCCGAGCTGATCGAGACCCGGATCGCGCTGGTTCCCCGCTACCGGCAGAAGATCAAGTGGGTGCCGGCGCGCCTGGGCAACCCCGTCTGGGTCGATGACCGCGACTTCGACCTGGGCTTCCACCTGCGGCGCTCGGCCCTGCCGAAGCCGGGCACCGACGTCCAATTGCGCGAGCTGGTGGCCCGGTTGCAGTCGCGCCCACTCGATCGGCACCGGCCGCTATGGGAGATGAACATCGTCGAGGGCCTGGCCGACGGCCGGTTCGCCGTGATCACCAAGACCCACCACGCGATGGTCGACGGCATCAGCGCGATCGACCTGGCGCAGGTGATCCTGGACCCGTCGCCGTCGCCGTCGTCGCCCCGAGAGGTAGATCGCCCGACGTGGCAACCGCGCCCCGAGCCGGGCGCGGTCCAGCTCGTCTCGGACGCGGTAGTGGAGTTGGCTCATCGCCCGACTGCGGTCCTCGACACCGTGCGGATGGGGGTCAACGACGCGCGGACGACGGCCGGGCGGGTCTTCGCCGGGGCCGGCGGACTGCTCGCGGCGGCCCGGGTGGCGGTGCGGGCTGCGCCGGCCACCCCGCTCAACACCACGATCGGTGCCCAGCGTCGCTTCGCCGTGGGGCGCACCGATCTCGACAACTACCGCCTGGTGCGCAAGTACGTCAACGGCACCGTGAATGACGTGGTGCTGGCCACCGTGGCCGGCGCTTTGCGCAGCTGGTTGCTGGCCCGCGGCCGGCCAGTCACCCCGGCCACGACGGTGCGCGCCTTGGTACCGCTCAGCGTGCGGGGTGGGGACGAGGTCAAGGTCGGCAACCGGATCTCTTCCTTTCTGGTCGACCTCCCGGTGGGCGAGCCCGATCCGCTGGTGCGCCTGACCCAGGTCAGCTACGCGATGACCGCTCACAAGGAGTCCGGGCAGTCGGTCGGTGCCGATGTTCTGATCACGCTGTCGGGGTTCGCGCCGCCGACGTTGCACGCCCTGGGCGCGCGCGCAGCCCACGGGTTCACTCGGCGGCTGTTCAACCTCGTCGTCACCAACGTGCCCGGGCCACAGTTTCCCCTCTACGCGGCCGGCGCCCGGATGCGGGAGATGTTCCCGATCGTTCCGCTGGCGTCCGGCCAGGCCTTGAGCATCGGGCTGACCTCCTACGACGGCGGCGTCTACTTCGGGCTCAACGCCGACTGGGACTCCATGGGTGACGTCGACCTGTTGGCCTCGATGATCGAGGAGTCACTCGGCGAACTGGTGAACGCGGTGGGGGACGTACCCACTCCGCCCGCCGCCGAGCGCCGCAGGCCCCGCCGTCGGCGGACGGAACGAGCGGTCGACTCCTGATGAGTTCGGTCCCCGATTCCTCCCGCGCCCTGGTCTTGGGCGGTGGTGGTGTGCTCGGCTTCGCCTGGACGCTGGGTGCGTTGAGCGCGCTGGAACGTGAGCAGGGCGTGGATCCGGCGGCGGCCGGACTGATCGTGGGCACGTCGGCCGGGTCGATGCTGGCCGCCCTGCTCAGCTGCGGGATCGAACTCAGCGTGATCTTGCGCCATCAACAGGGCGTCCCGCTGCCGGCCGACCCGACCATCGAGTGGGACTACGACACAGGCAGCGGCGGGGCCCGGCCGCCGCTGCCGGGGTTCGGGCCCGGCTCCCCACGGCTGCTGCTCGAGGCGATGCTGCATCCGCGGGGCAGTTCGCCGGCGGTCGCCTTGTCGGGGCTACTGCCCCGCGGCAGGGGCACGCTGGAACCGATCCAGGCCGTCGTCGCCGCCGCGGCGCGGCAGGGACTGTCCGGAGACGGTTGGCCGCAGCGCCCCCGGACCTGGATCGTGGCGACCGACTACGACAGCGGCGCCCGCGTGGTATTCGGACTCGACGAGATCCCGGTGACCCTTGCTGATGCGGTCTGCGCGTCGTGCGCGATTCCGGCGTGGTACCCCCCGCGCCAGATTGCCGGCCGGTCCTATATCGACGGAGGCACAGTGTCGAACGCCTCGGTCGACCTGGTGCTGCCGCTGGTGAAGAACGGCTCGATCACCGAGGTTTACGTCCTGGCCCCGATGGCCTCGCTGACCGCCGATCATCCGCGTTCGCCGATGGCGCGAGTCGAGCGGGCGGTGCGCCGGGCCATCACCCGCGGGGTGCAGGCCGACGCCGACCGCCTCACCGAAGCGGGCGCCGCGGTCACGCTTCTCACGCCGGGCCCGCACGACCTGGAGGTCATGGGCCCGAATCTGATGAACCCGCGCCGCCGCACCCGGGTGTTGCGCACCGCGTTGCTCACCACGGCCGGCGAGCTGCGGGAACAGCGCATCCGCCGCGACGCCGCGGCCCCCTCGGGCGGCGGCTGATGCGGGTCTACCTGCCGGCCACGACGGCCGTCCTGGCCGACCTCGCGACCTCAGGTGAGATCGGGCCGGCCCCGCTGACGGCGTTCGCGGTGACGCCGGACCTGCGCGCTTGGTACGTCGACGAGGACGTCGAAGAGCTGGAGTACGCCGCCAGCGGGCAGGCGGTACGGGCCTCCCTGCGGATGGTGGACGCCGACCCGACGGTGGCTCGGCGGCGCGTCGTGGTGGCGGCCGACGTCGCCGACACCGATATCGAGGTGCGCGATGATCTCGAGCGGGGCGCGGTTCGGATCGCCGACGTGGTGCCGCTTCGGGCGGTCGCCGCGGTGCACATCGACGACGCTGAGGCTGAGGCGACGATCGCCCGCGCCGCCGCGGTGGTCCTCGAGGCCGACCTCGGCAGCGCGTCGGCTCAGGAGGTCGTAGACGACGCCGAGGGCTTCGAGCTGTCCTGGTACGCCCCAGAGGAGCTGGCTGCGCTGCTGGCCGAGATCGGCTCGGCGTAACCGGGCCGGTCCTGCGGACGGCGGATCGCTCCGTCGCCGAGCCCGGAACGAGGCGGCGGACGGCACCGTCGCCGCGATCGCGCTGGTCATAGGCTGCTTGTCAGTGTCAGGGTGAGGCTGCCGCTATCGCGGCTGGTTGGATCGGATCACTCGATGTCTGGCTCGTAGGCTGCCTGTCGCCTTCGGGTTGATGATCATGTGTTTTGCCGGCATCGGGTGTGAAGGAACCGGCCGGCGCGACTTGATAGGAGCGTGGCGTCGCCCCGACTGAGATGTGTCCGCCGGCCGGCCCGACCGTCCCTCTGAGCGAAGGAGGCAACCGTCATGATTGTTGTTGGCGCCGATGTGCACAAGCAACGCCGCGATCCACCGCATCGCCGTCACCCAGATCCGCCTCGACGGGCTCGGCAGGACCTACTACAACAAGAAGCGCGCCGAAGGAATGTCCACCCCCGAGGCGCTGCGCTGCCTCAAACGCCGCCTCTGCCGCATCGTGGTCAACCACCTCAAGACCGACCACAACACCGTCCAACCCGCGACCGGAACTTGCCTTCCGGCCGCGGCTTGACATAGGAGAAACACATGGACGCCATCACCCACCCGCCCGCGGTCACGAACGAACCGATCCGCAGCTACCACCCCGGTACGGCTGAGACCGAGTCGTTGCAGGCGCGGCTGGTCGCGATGGCCGCCGATCGGATCGAGCTGACGGTGACCATCGGCGGCCACCGCCGCCTCGCCGGCGGCGATCCGTTCCAGGTCGTCCAACCCCACGCCCACGCCGAGGTGCTCGGCGACTCGGCCCAGGCGACGCACCGGGATACCGAAGCCGCGATCGGGGCCGCGCTCGCCGCGGGTCCTGCCTGGCGCGAGCTGCCCTTCGACGAGCGGGCCGCGGTCTTCCTCCGCGCGGCCGATCTGCTCTCGACGACCTGGCGCGACACCCTAAATGCGGCCACCATGCTCGGGCAATCCAAGACGGTGCAGCAGGCCGAGATCGACGCGGCCTGCGAACTGGCCGACTTCTGGCGCTTCAACGTCGGGTTCGCGCGCCAGATCCTCGCCGACCAGCCGATCTCCGCCCCGCTAGCGTGGAATCGCACCGACCACCGGCCGCTGGAGGGCTTCGTCCTGGCGATCACGCCGTTCAACTTCACCGCGATCGGCGGCAACCTGCCGACGGCCCCGGCGTTGATGGGCAACACCGTGGTCTGGAAACCGTCGCCGACCCAGACCCTGGCCGCGTTCTACACGCTGCGGTTGCTCGAGGCTGCCGGCCTGCCACCGGGCGTGATCAACCTGCTGACTGGTGACGGGCAACCGGTGAGTGAGGTGGCGCTGGCCCACCCGGCACTGGCCGGCATCCACTTCACCGGCTCCACCGCGACGTTCCATCACCTGTGGCGCACGGTCGGCGCCAACATCGACGCCTACGCCTCCTACCCCCGGCTGGTGGGCGAGACGGGCGGCAAGGACTTCGTCGTGGCCCATCCCTCGGCCGAGCCGGCCGGGCTGGTCACCGGCCTCATCCGCGGCGCGTTCGAATACCAGGGTCAGAAGTGCTCGGCCGCCTCCCGAGCCTACGTCCCGCGTTCGCTCTGGGACGGCGGCGTCCGCGACGAGCTGGCCGCTACGGCCGACTCCCTGAGTTACGGCGACGTGCGCGACTTCACCAATTTCGGCGGTGCGGTGATCGACCGGCGCTCGTTCGACAAGCTGTCGGCGGTGATCGACGCCGCCCACGCCGACCCGGCGCTACGGGTGCTCGCCGGGGGCAAGACCGACGACGCGACCGGCTACTTCGTCCGCCCCACCGTGCTGGAGTGCGGCGATCCGGCGCACGACGCGTTCCGCACCGAGTACTTCGGGCCGATCCTGGCGGTGCACGTGTATGAGGATGCGGATTGGGAACGCGAACTGGTGCAGCTGGAGTCGGTTGCGGCCTACGCCCTGACCGGGGCGGTGTTCGCCCGGGACCGGGCGGCGATCGACCAGGCCTCGCGGGTGCTGCGTTTCGCCGCTGGCAACTTCTACATCAATGACAAGCCGACCGGCGCCGTGGTAGGCCAGCAGCCGTTCGGGGGCGCCCGGGCGTCGGGTACCAATGACAAGGCGGGCTCGATGGTCAACCTCCTGCGCTGGACGTCGCCCCGCTCGCTGAAGGAGACGTTCGTGCCGGCCACCGACCACAGGTACCCGCACATGGGCTGAGGCTCGGAGGACGCCTGCGCTGCGTCCGGACCGGTGGCCGGCATCACGCCAGGGCCACCTGTACCGGCAGGCCCGAGCCGGTCTCGATGTCGTCCGGGTCGTTGCCGTTGCCATTGCCGCTGCCGCTGTTGCCGCTGCCATTGCTGCTGCTGCCGCTGCCGTCGGCGTCGGTGCTCGCGCATTCGTGCGCACCGGGCACCAACAGCTCCGGCGCGACCAGCAGACCTCGTCCGGGTGGTGCGCTGGAGCGACCGAACGGCACCCGGATGCCGAGAAGGTCGCCGTCACCGGGACCCGGTTGCAGCAGCAGGCCGGTGCGGGCCCGACGGACCTCGGCGCCCACCCCGCGGTAGGCCACGGCGAGGTCGTCGCTGCGTCCGGCGACCACGATGCTCAGCGCGGGTGGCCCGGCGCGGATCAGTTCCGCCAACTGCTCACCGGCTCCACCGTCGAGGAACGCCTCGCAGTCGTCGACCAGGATCACGACCGCTCGCCCGCAGGATCGCGCCTGCGCGGCAAGGTTCGTGACCTCGCGGCCCAAGTCGCCGTCCTCGGGCGAGACGTGGGCGGCCGCCGCGCTCAGCCGGTCGAGCCGACCGCCGCGCCGGGCCCCGGCGACGACCACAGGTACGGCCTGCGCCATCAGTTGGACGGCCATCGCGTGTAGCACCGTGCTGCGGCCGGAGCGGGGTGGACCGGCCACCATCAGGCGAGCGCGGGTCCGGGCCAAGGCAACCAGAATCGGCCGGGCGTCGTCACCGCCGACGCCGAGCACCACCGCGCCGGCCGGGCAGGGGGACACCAGGCTGCTCAGCGCGACCCGGTTCGGCAGGGCGCGGATGCGCAACGGACGAGAACCGCCGAGCAGAGCCTCATCGCGCGTGCGGCAGCGGCGCACGACCGCGGCCAAGGCTTGCTTCTGCACCGCGGGGGAAGGGTCATGGTCGAGCACGGCCAGCTGGACCGATGCGGCGTCGCCGGTGTCCACGGCCCGTCCGGGCAGCCATTGCGGTGGTACCGCCCGCCGGGACAGACCAGCCACGGCATAGTCGCCCGGATCCGCCATCCGCAGCACCAGGCGCCTTTGCACGGTGCCCGTCACGCGGTTCGACAACGTCGCCCGGTCGCCGGTGAGCACAACGGTGACGGCCGCCGGAGCATCGCGCATCAGGCGCAGCAGGGTTTCGGCCGGCCGACCGGCATCGATGTCCTCGGTGGCTGCGGTCAAGCCCTCCCAGCCGTCGACGAGGAGGAGCAACGCAGGTAGCTCGTGCCCGCGAGAACGGGCCTCGGCCGCCGAACCGGTACCGAGGTCGGCCAATATGCCCTGGCGGCGCGCGACCTCATCGCCGAGGCGGCCGAGCAGCCGGTCGATCGCGGCCGGATCTTCTCGCCCGATGACGGCGCCGCACTGCGGCAGGTCGATCATCGGCCGCAGCGCTCCACCGGAGCAGTCGATGGCGTATAGGTGCAGGCCGTCGGCGTCGAGGCGGCTAGCCGCGCTGGCGGCAACGGTGCGCAGGAACGTGGTGCGACCGCTGCGCGGGCCTCCGGTGAGCAGGACGGATGAGCCGGCGTCCAGATCGAGGCGCAACGGCTCCTGCGCCTGCTCGGCTGGACGGTCGACCAGGCCGACGGCGATGACGCTCGGCCGGGGCTCGGTGACCAGGTCGGCGGTGGAGACGACCGCCGGCAACGGCGGCAGCCACGGGCGGTTGGGGGCGCCGACGTCGGCCAGCGCCGCCGCTTCCCGCAGCACCTCGACCAGCGTCCGTAGATCGGTCTGACCGTTCTCCGATTTTGCGTTCTCGGGTTGGCTGAAGGCGACCGCGCCGGCGGCAGCATCGTCCGCAACACCCCAGGCGTCGAGCGGGAGGATCTGCACGGTCGGTCTGCGGCCGGGCGCCGGTCCACCAACGCGCGCCGTCTGCAGCTGGACCAGTACTTGGCCCGTGCGCAACCACGCCCGTCCCGGCGTGGCCGGATCGATGTCAGCCGCGTGGTCGCAGCCCACCACGTCGCCGGATTCAGACGGGTCGGTGACCCGCAACGCGATCCGCAACGCCGTGTTGGCTCGGATCTCCGGCGACACGACACCGCCGGGCCGCTGGGTGGCCAGGACCAGATGTACGCCCAGGGATCGACCGCGCTGGGCCACCCCGATCAGACCGGTCACGAAATCCGGTAGTTCCTCGGCCAGCGCGGCGAACTCGTCGACCACCAGGATGAGCCGGCCGAGTGGCGGGCCCCCCGGGCGACTCGCCCGGCGGTAGGTTTCGAGATCATTCGCTCCCGCCGCGGCGAAGAGCAGCTCGCGGCGGCGCAGCTCGGCATCGAGGGATTGCAGAGCGCGCTCCGTGAGCTGGGCATCGAGATCGGTGACGAGCCCGGCGGTGTGCGGGAGCCGGGCGCACTCGGCGAATGCAGCGCCGCCCTTGTAGTCGACCAGCACGAATTGCAGATCCTGGGGTGAAGCGTGCACGGCCAGGCCGGCGATCAAGGACTGCAGCAATTCCGACTTGCCCGCGCCCGTCGTTCCGGCCACGAGCGCGTGCGGGCCGTCGCGGCCCAGGTCGACCTCCGCACAACCGTCCGCGCTCACTCCGAGGACCGTTCGGGCGCGCCCGTCTGCCCGGGCCCAGGCGCTGGCGATGGTGCGCGGCTGGAAGTCACTCAGCTCCAGCAGGTCCAGCAAACGCACCTCCCGGGGGAGGGAAGTCGACGTTTCTCCGCCTGTATCGGCCAGCGGCGCGAGGGCGCGGGCGATCCGATCGGCCCACGGCCCGGTTACTCGGTCGGCCACAGCGTCGACCTTCGTGGTCGGTGTGCGGATCACCAGGCGGGCGCCGAGTTCACCGGCCGCGACCGCGACGGTGGCGCACGAAGGCGGCAGCCGACGTGCTTGGTCGTCGAGGCAGATCGCGCTGATTCCTACCGCTGCTCCCTCGCTCAGCAGCCGCCCGAGGCCCGGCAGTTCGGTGACCGTCGACGCCCGGTCGATGAGCACGACCGTCCACGGTCCACTCCACCGCCGGTCGGCACCTGAAGACGACTGCCCGCCGGAAAAGCGAGGGGTGCCGTCGGACCGCCGGTCCAGTAACTCCAGCAGGCGAGCCACGACCATCCGGCGCCGGTCGCTGTCGTGAGCGATCCCGCCCGGGTCGCGAAGATGAGGCAGCCAGCGCAACCAAGTCCAGTCCGGCGCCGCGGCGTCGTCGAGCAGGGCGACCAGGCTGAGATCGGCCGGCGAGTGGAGTACGCACAGCTGGGCTACCGCCCAGCGCGCGCTGGCCAAACTCACCGGGCGTGGTCCGCACAGGCCGAGGGGACCAGCGGCCAGCGCGGCCGCCAGCGGTATCGAGTCGAGAATCGGCGCCGGTTCGATCAGTGACCCGCGCCGGACGGTCAGTGCTGCGGCCTGAGAACCGAGCCCGAGCCGGATCTGCAGGAAATCGTGATCTCGGCGGCGCCGCTCCCAGATCCGCGCGTCGGGACCGCTCGCGATGTGAACCACGGCCGCGGGATCGGGATGAGCCCGCCGACGGAAGTCGGCTTCGGCGCCGAGCAGGCGGTCGCGCGCTTGCCGGCCCGACCCGTCCGCGCGCCGGAAGTCGGCGCGTTCCCGTCGCCGGCCACGCCGGCCGCTGAGCCGGTCGCCGAGGGCCGTGCCGAGCATGAGCACGGGGGACAGCAGCGCGAAGGCCAGGAACTGCGGATTGTGCATGAACCAGGCCAGGCCCATCCCGCCGAGGGCGGGAAGGACCGCGGCGAGCCAAGGCAGGGCAGCCGTACGGGACGAGCCGGGCGGCTCCGGCAGCTGTACCTGTCGGTCCGGCAGCAGAGCGTCGAGGCGGGGCGGCCGATTGACTACCAGTCGACCGTCGTCGTCGGGCCCGGTCGCGGCGGGTGGCACGCTCACGACGGCGACACACAGCACCGACTCACCGACGGTGAAGTACTGGCCCACCTCGACGCCGGACCCATCGGGAC
>JALZBL010000006.1:13468-14525 GCA_030947395.1 Actinomycetota bacterium
CCCGTGAGGGTCGCCGACGTAGCTTCCGTTGGTCGAGCCGAGGTCATGCAGCGTCAACCCCGCTGAGGTCATCGTGAGCGTCGCGTGGCGCCGGGAGACGTCCTGATCGCTCAGGCGCACGTCGCACTCCGGCGCCCGCCCGATACTCAGCTGGCCCCGCGGTACGGCGACGATCATCCCGGCATCCGGTCCGCCGACCACGTGCAGCCGCAACACGGCCTGGGCTGCGGTGTCGCGCGGCCCCGGGCGGTCGAGGCCGACGACGGAGCCGTTGCGTAGCCCAGGACCGCCCAGCGCAGCGCCCGCCGGCAGAGCCCGGCTGCCCGCCCACCACACTGCGTCGCCGCTCCGGCCCGATGCGGCGGGCGCCGCTGCGCTCAAACCGGCGCGAAGCTCGGCCAGGGTGGTGCCTACCGGTGCGCGGATTTCGACATCGCGGCGATCGTCGCCGACCTGGAGGGTGAGGCGGGTACGCATGGCGATCAGCGTGGGCCGCGCAACCGACACCCCGAGCAGACTCACCCGGACGCTGTGGAAACTTCCGGCCGCGGCGGGAAGTTATCCACAACCGGCCGCGGTGCGAGCGCGGGTGCTGGCTGGGGTCTGATTACCTTCACCGCACTCCGCCGATCGGTGGTGTCCGGCACCCGCCGGGTCAAGCTCGCCGAAAGGAACTCCGCATGCTCAAGGTGACACCCGAACAGCTGCACGCGATGTCGGGCTCGGTCAACCGGACCGCATCCGACGTCGCCGGCTCACACCAGGCGCTCAAGGCCCAGCTCGGCCCGCTGTTCGGCGCCGACTGGTCGGGCACGGCCGCCGCCCAGTTCACCGCGCTGTACGACAAGTTCGACGCGAACGCCCGCGGCATGAACGAAGCGCTGCACGGCATCGGCACCCTGCTGAACGGCGCCGGTACCTCCTACGCCGACGCCGAGCGCCACATCGCCTCAACGTTTCGGGCCTGAGTGCTGACCGGCTTGAGCGCGCTCGCGGGCCTGAGCGGGTTCACCCGCTGGGCCGCACCGGACCAGAACGGGGGCGTCCGGTGCGGCCC
>JALZBL010000006.1:14535-15929 GCA_030947395.1 Actinomycetota bacterium
CAGCGCTCTGTCGCCAACCGCTCCAGGGGAAGGAAGGCGGCGATGGCGACGCACTGCGGGAGGAAGATGATCGACACGCTGGCGAAGACCGTCAGGTGAAACCCCCACAGCAGCACCGCGACGAATCCGCGGGCGCGATCGGAGCGCGCAAGCAGGATCAGTGGCGAAGCCAGCTCAAGACCGATCATCGCGAACTGCATCGGTAAGAGCAGCCGCGGCTGGTCGATCAGGAACTGCGACAGCGGGGTCGCCCGGCGCAACAGCGCGCGCTCGAGGACGGCTCCGGTCGGCCAGTTCCACCCGCCGAAGCGGATCTTGGCCCAGGCCGCATAGAAGTAGGTGAGCACCACCGCAACGCGGATGCACTGCAGCGCCCAACCGGCGGCCGCCGAGCGTCGGCGCTCGCCCGGGTTGGCGGCGCCGACGGTGGGCAGCACGGCGAGCGCGACGAGGAACGCCACCCGGTCGTGATCCACTTTCCCATAGCTCATCGCGACGAGCATCCACGCGAGGTACAGGGCGGCGACCAGGCTGCCGCTGACCCTCGGCCGCCAGCCGGTGGCCGCCAGCCCCGCTGCCAGCACGAGCGCGAGAGCCAGCGCGGCCGCGGACGTCGGGGTGGGTGTCGGCAGGTTCAGTCCGCGCGCGATCCGCAGTGGCTGGTACAGCTGCGCCCCGGCTCGCGCGTGTCCGCGCACCCACGACTGGCTCAGGGCGACGTCGACCGGGATGAAGGCGTAGACGGCGACTCGTAGCCAGAACACCCGGGCCAGGGGCAGCGGCTCGAACCAGAAACTCCCGGCTCGATGCGTTCCAGCTCCGGCGGGGGTGCCCGTCGCCCCGGTGCGGGTGCCCGCGCGGTCAGCGCCGCTGAGCGGCTCTGCGGCAGTCCCGTTCGCCGACGCGGCGAACCCGTTCACCGCTCGGGCCGCCATCGCGCGACTACCTTGTCCACGGCCGGTCCGGAGCGGCCCGCCCGCAACGGGTACGAGCGGCGGACCAGCCGGATCTCGACCGCTCGGACGGCGGGGTGCTCTCGCAACCGGCCGTCGCCGGTGACGTAGAGCGCTCCCACCGCAGCGAAGCGCACGGGATCGGTCTGCAGCCGCTCGAACCGGCCTTCCAGTTCAGCCCGTCGCGGCGCGCCAGGTGAGTCGGTGACGTCGTAGCTGCGCCCGTCCGCGGTCACCCCGAGCACCACGGCCTGGCTGACCGCGCCGTTCGGGTCGTCGCGCGTTGCGTACATCCGCTGCGGGCCGAACGGGAAGTCGTCGTCCTGGCCGCGCAGGGTGCCGGCGCTCAACAGGACGAGCACGACGGCTGCGGCCACCATCCGCGCCGCCCGGGCCGCAGCGGGCAGCCCGATGGTGTCCGGCTCGTCCGGCGCGTTGCTC
>JALZBL010000410.1 GCA_030947395.1 Actinomycetota bacterium
CTCCTTGAGCACGCCACCCCCGCTGGCGCCATATTCGATCGGCATCTCCCAGCCGCCGAAGTCGGCCATCTTCGCGCCGAGGTCGACGTGCCGCTCGTGCAGCGGGGACCGCAACAGCTCGCTCACGCAGCAGACCGTACCGGCCGGCCCACGCGCTCAAGCCGGGGTGCGTAGCCTGAGCCGCCGTGACCATGATCGCCCGGCAGTCCCCTACCCGACGCGCCACCGGTACCGCTTTGCTGGTGGCCACCCGGACCGGTCCCTCGGCCGCGGTTGCGGTGGCTGGGGCCGAACCGGCCGACGCCGTGCTCGGCGGGAGGCTCAACGACGCCCTGCGCGCGGCGCGAGCCACCGGCGCGGCCGAGGAGGTCATCACCCTCCCCGTGCTCGACGCCGGAGCGGTCGAGTGCATCGTCGCGGTAGGCCTCGGCGACCAGGACGAGACGGCCCTGGACCACGAGGCGATCCGTCGCGGCGTGGGTACAGGCGTCCGGTCGCTGGCGGGTGTCGCGTCGGCCACCGTCTGCATCGGCTCCGGTGACGACGCCACCCTCGTCGCGGCGATCGCCGAGGGGGTTGTTCTCGGCGGGTACACATTCGCGACCTACAAGTCGACCGACCCGCCCGTGCCGCTGCGCCGGGCCCAGATCCGCGCCGCTGCTTCGGCGGCCACCCGCAGTGCGCTGCGCCGGGCCGAAGTGGTCGGGACCGCGGTGAGCACGGTCCGGGACTGGGTCAACACCTCCCCGGCCGACCTGTTCCCGGCCAGCTTCGCCGCCCAAGCCCGCCGCGTCGCCACCGCCGCCGGCTGCTCGGTCCAGGTCCTCGACGAGCGGGCGCTGCAGCGCGGCGGGTACGGCGGCATCCTCGGGGTCGGTTCCGGTTCGGCCCGTCCGCCACGCCTGCTGCGGGTGCACCACCGCCCAGCTCGCCCGCGCGCCCGCATCGCGCTGGTCGGCAAGGGCATCACCTACGACAGCGGCGGCTACAGCCTCAAGGTGCCCCAGTCAGCAGCGATGAAGGGCGACATGGCCGGCGCGGCGACGATGGTGGCCGCGGTCGTCGCGGCCGCCGAGCTGGACCTTCCGGTCGAGGTGATCGCCTACGCCGCGCTGGCCGAAAATCTGGTCTCCGGCACCGGCTACCGCGTCGGGGACGTGCTCACGCTGCGCGGCGGGCGCACGGTCGAGGTCGACAACACTGACGCCGAGGGCCGGCTCGTGCTGGCCGACGCCATCGTGCGGGCCGGCGAGGACAACCCGGACCGGCTGATCGAGGCGTCGACGCTCACCGGCGCGGCACTGGTCGCGCTCGGACAGCGCACCGCGGCGGTGATGGGCAGCGACGACTGGCGCGAGGAGGTCGTCGCCATCGCCGGTGAGGTCGGGGAGGCGGCGTGGCCGCTGCCTTTGCTGGCGGATCTGCGGCCGGGCCTCGACAGCCCGGTGGCCGACCTGCGCAACGTCTCCGGGGAACGGCACGGCGCCAGCATCGTGGCCGGGCTGTTTCTCGCCGAGTTCGTGCGTGACGGCCTGCCCTGGGCCCACCTCGACCTGGCCGGCCCGGCATGGAACGGCGGCGCCCCGTACGGCTACACCCCCAAGGGCGGCACCGGCTTCGGCCTGCGCACCGTCCTGCGGGCCCTGGAGCGCGCCGCCGGCTGACCGGTGACGTCGCTCAGGCCCGGTCCTGCGCGCCGACGCGGTACCAGAGCCGCCGGAACTCCCGCCGCCGCAGCCGCTCGGTGTTCTGCGCCACCCAGGCACAGATCAGCGCGAGCGGCAGCTCGACCACCACCGCCGAGGCGACGGCGAGCAGGCGATCCGCGGAGGTAGGAGCGGACACCACGTCGAACCAGGCGTCGATGACCAGCATCGTCGCGGCGATCGTCGCCAACGGCTCGACCCAGACCGTACGGCGCACCGCGGTGACGGTCACGGCGACCAGCACGGCGAACATGGCGACGTCGAAGCCGATCCAGCCGACGTCGTAGTTCGCCACCCGGGACTCCTCGGGCAGGTCAACGGCCAGGTAGACGATCCACGGGATGAGACCGGTCGCGGCCAGGGCGACCAGCGCGGCGAACCAGCGCGGCAGCGGTAGACCCGGCAGTGGTGTCGCGACCGGCGGTATCCGGGTCGCACGCTCGGCGTCGCGCAGGGCCCGTTCGTGCTCGCCCTCGTCGACCGCCGGCGGCGGGTCAACCGGCGATGGCGGATCCGTCGTCATCCGGCGGTCGGCGCTCACGCCGACGGTCCGGGCAGGCCCGGCACTCCAGTCTCACCCGAGGCCTTGCGCTTGG
>JALZBL010000411.1 GCA_030947395.1 Actinomycetota bacterium
CCACACCCCGGTGAACGCGGTGTCCTCAGGGTTGCCGGCGGTGGTGCTGCCGAGGAACGCGTAGGCGGCGCGACCGGAGTCGCCGGCGATCACCTCGGGGAACTGCACGTTCTTGATGCCGAACACAGAGCCGACGTCGACCGACGGCGACCATGTGAAGGTGCCGTTGCTGCTGATGGTCGCGGTGGCGATCTTGGCGAGGCCGCCAACCTGCTTGCCGGTGTTGTTGTCGTTGACCGCGTCCTCATAGCCGAAGAACACCTTGTTGGCCTGGTCTGACGCCACCGACGGGTCACTGCGCAGGCTGGCATGGCTGTCCGGGACGGTCTGCACCGTCCAGGTGGCGCCGTTGGTGACCGACGTGACCACCGCCTGGAACGGGAAGGTGCCGCCGTTGGCCTGCTGGCTGGCGCCGGCCCCGGGGTCGAGCTGCTTGTCGCAGTTCTGGTTGGGCACCATGTCGACGCCGTTGGGCGTGACCCGGATGTGGCCGTGCAGGCCTCCGCACTGGTCGAAGCTGTAGATGGGCACGCCGGCGCCGTAGGTGAGGCCGCCGTTGTCGCTGCGCGCGCAGAACGCCGAGACCATCGCCTGCGAGCAGTAGTACACGGCGTTGGCGTAGACGGTGCCCATCGACGGCACGCTGAGCGGGTTGTAGGGCCCGGCGCCGATGGTCTGATGGTCCGGGCCCGACGGGAAGCCGCCGCCCACCGCCGGGATGTAGTTGGTGCCGTCGTTGTCGGTGTACTCGGACAGGCTGTCCTGGCCGGTCAGCTGCGAGACCCAGGTGCGGCCCAGCTCGGAGTCGGTGAAGAGGATCGGGTCGAGCGAGGTGATCGAGGTCAGGGTGCTGCTGACGTCCGTCCAGGTGGCTGTCGCCGGCGCGGTGGCGTCGTTGAACTTGACCTTGAGGGTCTGCAGGCCCGACTGGTACATGGTGGTGTCGGTGAGGTGGTTGTTGCCGATCGACGGCTCCTCGGCAGTGGTGCCGCCCACGGCAGTCGGCGGCGTGTACACCTGGAAGCCGAGGCTGCCGCTGTCGGCGATGACCGCGGCGTGGGCCGGGGTGGACGGGGCCATGACCAGGGCGAGGATCGCGAGTGCCAGCGGCGGGCAGATGCGTCGGTAGGTCACTGGTGCTGTTCCCCCTTCCCTTCCGGCCGCGGCGGGCGCGCCTGGGCCTCCGCGTGCGCGGCTCTGCTGTGTCAAACGGCAGCCTGGGGCGGTTTCTTGCGCTTGGTTGGGGCGGCCCGTGCGTGGTGGCGCGCTGGTGGCTGACCGGGGAGCCTGGACCGCGGCAGCGCCGGTCGTCGCGGGGTGGTCACAAGAACGGTCGTGGTCCAGCCCCGCTGCTATCCTGAGCCGCGACGCGACGGTCCGGAGGCCGTCTTCCGCCTGCGGCGGGGCGCCGTCCCACATGCGACCCTCCAGCGCCCGCCTCCAGCCCACTGCGATGCACATGAGAACGCGCCGCCTCCCGGCGGCCCTGCTCCTCGGCGCCGCGATTGCGTCGATGGTCCTCGCCTCTGCGGGTGTGGTCGATGGCCACGCCGCCTGGGCGAGGGTTGCGCCCCTGCCCGACCTCGGGACGGGGCGGATCTGGTCGCTGGCGTCCTCCCCGAAGACCGCGGGCGTGGTGGTGGCCGGGACCGACCACGGCGTGTACCTCACCAGCGACTCCGGCCTGCACTGGGCGCCCGCCGGCCTGCCGACGCTGCGGGTGTGGGCGGTGGGCTTCGACGTCCACGACCCCACCCACGTGTTCGCGGGCACCGACGGGAGCGGGATCTGGGTGAGCCGGGACACGGGGGCGACCTGGGCGGCCTCCTCGAGCGGCCTGACCGACAAGACGGTGCGCTCGCTGGCCTTCGGCCTCGACGGCATCGCGGCGGGCACCAACCACGGGGTGGCGCTGAGCCCGGACGGGAGCGTCTGGCACGACGGCGGCCTGGACGCCTACTCGATCTCGTCGCTGGCGATCGCCGCCAACTCGCCGTCGCTGGTGCTGGTGGCCGCGACCGACCGGGGCGACCTCTCCGGCGGGTACCTGTTCCGCTTCGGGACGTCGGGGACCAGCTGGCAGGCGCTGCAGAGCGGGCTGCCGTCGGCCGCGGTGGTGACGTCGGTGGTCGCCGGGCCACTCTCGAACTCGGTGACCAAGCGGCCGCTGGTGATCACCACCTCCAAGGGCGCCTTCCGCAGCGCCGACAGCGGCGCGACCTGGACGGCGAGCACCGGGGTGCCGGAGAACCTCACTCTGACCACCGCGGTGATCAGCCCGCTCGACCCCTCGCTGGTG
>JALZBL010000102.1 GCA_030947395.1 Actinomycetota bacterium
AGCCGGTGGTGGAGGCGGTGGCCTCGATCCTCCTTGCCGACTCGGGCCGGACCGCGCGCGACCGGAGGGCAGAGCGGCTGTTCCGTCTCGACCGCCTCGACCCGCCCACCGGGGTGGTGGGATCGGGCCGCCTGGCCGCGGCCGATGACGCGGACCTCCTGGGTGAGTGGATTGCCGCGTTCGCGGCCGAGGCCCACGCCAGTGCTCGGGATCCGGCCGAGTTGGTAGCCCGCTTGCTCGAACCGCCCGGCGGCGCCTGGCTGTGGACGGGCGAAGGCGGGACGCCGGTGGCCCTGGCCGCGCGGCGACCCGTTGCCTACGGCAGCGCCCGGATCGGACCCGTCTACACGCCGCCGGCCCACCGCGGCCGTGGCTACGGCTCGGCCGTGACGGCGCGGGCGACCCGCGCCATCCTCGACGAGGGTGCGATCCCGGTGCTGTTCACCGACCTGGCCAATCCGGTCTCGAACTCGATCTACCAGCGGATCGGCTACCGGCCGGTGCGTGACCAGGCCCGCATCATGTTCGACTGAGCCCCTTCTCCGTTAACCAGTACGCGCCCCTGCGCTCGGAGAGTCAGGCCGACTTCTCGCGCGGGGGACGCTTGGCCCGGGGGATTTCGCGCGGCACCAAAGTCGGGTAGACGTTGTCGAGCACGGTCTCCCGGGTGATGACCACTCGGGCCACATCCTCGCGGGAGGGCACCTCGTACATCACCGAGAGCAGGACCTCCTCGAGGATGGCCCGCAGGCCGCGGGCGCCGGTACCGCGCAGCACCGCCTGGTCGGCGATCGCCTCCAGGGCGTCCTCAGTGAACTCCAGCTCCACGCCGTCGAGTTCGAACAGCTTGGCGTACTGCTTGACCAGCGCATTGCGCGGCTCGGTGAGGATCTCCACCAGTGCAGCCTGGTCGAGCGGGCGCACGGAGGTGATCACCGGCAGCCGACCGATGAACTCCGGGATCAGCCCGAACTTCATCAGGTCCTCGGGCATGACCTTGGCGAAGATGTCCTCGGTGTCGCGCTGGAACTTGGTGCGCAGTTCGGCGCCGAACCCGAGGCCTTGGGTGCCGGTGCGAGAGTCGATGATCTGATCCAGTCCGGCGAAGGCCCCGCCGACGATGAACAGCACGTTGGTGGTGTCGATCTGGATGAACTCCTGGTGCGGGTGCTTGCGCCCGCCCTGCGGTGGTACCGAAGCCTGGGTCCCCTCGAGGATCTTCAGCAGGGCCTGCTGCACGCCCTCACCGGACACGTCGCGGGTGATCGACGGGTTCTCGGCCTTGCGGGCGATCTTGTCGACCTCGTCGATGTAGATGATGCCGGTTTCGGCTCGCTTCACGTCGTAGTCAGCGGCCTGGATGAGTTTGAGCAGGATGTTCTCGACATCCTCGCCGACGTAGCCGGCCTCGGTGAGCGCGGTGGCGTCGGCGATGGCGAACGGCACATTGAGCATGCGGGCCAGGGTCTGGGCCAGCAGCGTCTTGCCGGAACCGGTCGGTCCCAACAGCAGGATGTTGGACTTGGCGACCTCGACCGCGGTATCGGCCGAACGCGGCTTGCCGTCCTCGGCCTGGATGCGCTTGTAATGGTTGTAGACCGCGACGGCCAGGGTCTTCTTGGCCTGATCCTGGCCCACGACGTAGCCCTTGAGGAAGTCATAGATTTCGCTCGGTTTGGGCAGCTCGTCGAAGTTGACTTCGCTGGTTTCGGCCAGCTCCTCCTCGATGATTTCGTTGCAGAGGTCGATGCACTCGTCGCAGATGTAGACGCCGGGCCCGGCGATCAGCTTCTTGACCTGCTTCTGGCTCTTCCCGCAGAACGAGCACTTCAGCAGATCACCGCCATCGCCGACTCGGGCCACGCGCGCTCACTCCTTTGGGCGAGGACAGCTGCTCGCAGATGACGACCGACGCGTGCGAACCCACGGACGGATCAGGTGAACCGTACCCCGATCGGGCCGGTCGGGTGCCGGAAATTCGGCGCGTCGGCGCGCCGCGGTACCAATTGCGCGGCGCGCGCCGCCTCAGTCGTTGACGACCTTGCGGGTGGAAATGACCTCGTCGATCAGGCCGTAGTCCTTGGCCTGCTCCGCGGTGAAGATTTTGTCCCGCTCGACGTCGTTGCGCACGGTCTCGACGCTCTGGCCGCTGTGCTTGGCCAGGATCTCCTCCATGAGGTCGCGCATCCGCTGGATCTCGCGGGCCTGGATGTCCAGGTCGGAGATCTGCTGGGCGCCCTCGGTGCCGCCGGACGGCTGGTGGATGAGCACGCGGGAGTTCTGCAGGGCGAACCGCTTGCCCTTCGTCCCGGCACTGAGCAGCACCGCCGCGGCCGAGGCGGCCTGGCCCATGCAGTAGGTCTGGATCTCCGGGCGGACGAATTGCATCGTGTCGTAGATGGCGGTCAGGGCGGTGAACGAACCACCCGGGGAATTGATGTAGATGAGGATGTCGCGATCCGGGTCGATCGACTCCAGCACGACCAGCTGGGCGATGACGTCGTTGGCCACGACGTCGTCGATCGGGGCGGCGAGGAAGATGATGCGCTCCTCGAACAGCTTGTTGTACGGATTGGACTCCTTGACCCCGTAGTTGGTGCGCTCCACGAACGAGGGCAGGACATAGCGCGCGGACGGCAGGTGCAGACCCGACGACGCATTGGCGAGCCCGGTGGCGAACGGCTGGTTCATGATGAGGGTGATCCTTGTCTGTTCAGCCGGACTATTCGGCCGGGGTGACGCCGCCGGGCACCTGGCTGGCCCGCGTGACGATGTGGTCGACGAAGCCGTACTCGAGGGCCTCGGCCGCGGTGAACCAGCGGTCCCGGTCCCCGTCGAGGATGACCTTCTCGACCGGCTGACCGGTGTGCTGGGACGTGATCTCGGCCATCTCCTGCTTGGTCAGGTTCCACTGCTCGGCCTGGATCTTGATGTCCGAGGCGGTCCCGCCCAGTCCGGCCGACCCCTGGTGCATGAGCACGCGGGCGTGCGGCAGGGCGTAACGCTTGCCCCGGGTACCGGCCGAAAGGAGGAACTGCCCCATCGAGGCGGCAAGTCCCATCGCCCAGGTCGACACGTCACAGTCGATGAGCTCCATCGTGTCGAAGATCGCCATGCCGGCGGTGACGGAGCCGCCCGGGGAGTTGATGTAGAGGTTGATGTCGCGCTTGGGGTCCTCGGCCGAAAGCAGGAGCAGCTGCGCGCAGATCTGGTTGGCGATCGTGTCGTCGACCGGCTGGCCCAGGAAGATGATGCGTTCGCGCAGCAACCGGTCGTACACCGAGTCGTTGAGGTTCATGCCGGCCCCGGACGCGCGATTTTCCATCACACGCAAGGGTTCTGCCGGGTAGTACAGGCTCATGGGGAGCAGCTCCTCGCCGGGGTGAGCGCACGGGCGGACGGGCCGGTGCGGCAATGCCGTTGCTGATCTCGTTGCGGATTCGACGGTGCCGATTCTCGGTGCTGATTCTCGTGCTGAGTGTCGGAAAACTCGATGTCGCATCGACCCTAACGCCGCGTCCGGGGCGTCGGCTTCCCCGGCGCAGGCTCGTTCGCTCAGGGCGTGACGGTGCGCCCGGTGCACCGCTCAGTCGTGCGGGTCGACCGAGGGGCCTTCGTCGTCACCGGTCAGTGCCTCGACGGACAGCACGCTCAGGTCGACCGGCCGATCGGAGGCGTCGGTGATCGTCACCCGCTCGAGTACCCCGGCCAGGGCCTTGTTGCGGCGCACGTCGGCGATGACCGCGGGCAGGTTGCCGGCCTGCAACAGCTGGTTGGCGAACTCCTGGGGGGCCAGGCCGTAGCGCGACGCCTGGCGCACGAGGTATTCCGACAGCTCGGCGTCCCCGACCTGCACGTTCTCGGCGTCGGCGATCGCGTCGAGCACGAACTGCGTCTTCACCGCCTGCTCCGCGGTCTGCCTCAGGTCGGCGTCGAACTGCTCGCGGGTCGTGCCCTCCTGCTCCAGGAACCGGGCGAAGCGGGCATCGTCGTGCTCGAGCTGGTGGACGACGTCGTGCTCGCGCCACTCCACCTCGGCCTTGACCGCGGACTCGGGCAACGGGACCTCGGTCTGCTCGAGCAGCTGCTCGAGCACGTTGTCCCGGGCCTGGGCGCCCTGGCTCATCACCGCGACGCGATCGAGCCGGGTGCGCAAATCGTCGCGCAGCTGCTCGATCGTGTCGAATTCGCTGGCCAGCTGGGCGAACTCGTCGTCCGCGGCGGGCAATTCCTTCTCCTTGACCGAGTTCACGGTGGCGGTGATCTCGGCGTCGCGCCCCTCGTGGTCGCCGGCGCGCAGCGTCGACGGGAAGGTCCTGGCCTCCCCGGCGCTGGCCCCGACGATGGCCTCGTCCAGCCCGTCCAACAGATCATCCGTTCCGACCTGGTAGGAGAGCCCGGAGGTGGAACCGCCCTCGACCTCCTCCCCGTCGACCTTGGCCACCAGATCGATCGAGACGTAGTCGCCGGTCCGGACCGGACGGTCCACGCCACGCAAGGTGCCGAAGCGGTCCCGCAGCGCCTCGACCTGCTCCTCGATTTCTTCCTCGGTGGTTTCGGCGTCCTCCACCGTGACGGTCAACGCGGTGTAATCGGGCAACTCGATCACCGGCCGCACGTCCACCTCGGCGGTGAACGACAGCGCGGTGCCGTCGTCGAGGTCGGTGACCTCGATGTCGGGCTGCCCGACCGCCTGCACACCCGCCTCCTGCACCGCCTCGGTGTAGGCCCGCGGCACCGCTTCGTTGACCGCCTCGTTGAGCAGGGCGGCCCGGCCGACCCGCTGCTCGATCACCCGAGCTGGAACCTTGCCCGGCCGGAAGCCGGGGATGCGGATCTGGCCTCCCACCCGCTTGATGGCCGCGTCGATGCTGGGCTGCAGTTCGGCGAACGGCAGCTCGACCGCGAGCCGGACGCGCGTAGGACCGAGGTTCTCGACGGTGCTCTTCACGATTGCGGTGCCCTTCGGGATGGGTCGGCGCCCGGCGTCCGGACGCGGATCGGTGTGGCGGCTGGCGGGTCGCCGGCTGGATGCGGGTGTGACGGCGTCGGGCGCCAGACTGCGTCGGGGTGGCGGGATTCGAACCCACGGCCCCTCGCTCCCAAAGCGAGTGCGCTACCAAGCTGCGCCACACCCCGGTGCGGACGAGAGATGAGTGTACGGGCGTCCTCAGGCGCTCCGGCGGCTAGACTGCGTATCGCTTCGACGGGTCCGGATCAGGCGGCCCGCCGGGGTCGCGCGGGCGTAGCTCAATGGCAGAGTCTCAGTCTTCCAAACTGATTGTGCGGGTTCGATTCCCGTCGCCCGCTCGTTGGCCAGCCCAGGCGCGGACCGTCCGATCACGCGAGGCGGTGTCAAGCCGAGTCGCGCCAGACCATGACGACGGCCCGGTCGTCGTCCAGGCGGGTGGGCACGTCGTCGACCAGACGGCGCGCGACCTTGCCGGTGGCCCCCGCGCCGACCAGCGCCTGCGCCGCGCTCATCAGTCGTTCGGTGCCCCAGTCCAGATCACGCTGCGGGTCCTCGACGACGCCGTCGGTGTAGAGCAGCAGCGCGTCGCCGGAGCGCATCGTGCGGTAGTCGGCGCGGATCCGCACGGCCGGCAACACGCCGAGCACGGTGCCCGCGCTCCGCGAGGGACGCCAGGTTCCGGAGCTGGCGTCCATCTGCAGGGCCGGGGGGTGGCCGGCGCTGCGAACCGAATACAGGCCGCTGTCGAGGTTCACCCGGATGTACACCGCCGAAGCGAAGCCCTCGGCCCAGCTCTGCCGGCGCAGGTAATTGTTCGACTCGGCCAGGAACTCGTCCGGGCCCACCGCACCGAGCAGGCCACCCATCGCCCCCGACAGGAGCAGGGCCCGGGTCCCGGCCTCGATGCCCTTGCCGGAGACGTCGACGACGACCATGTCCAGGTGCAGGTTGCCCCCGACGTCGTGCACCCGTGAGCAGATGAAGTCGCCGGCGATGGCCGCTCCGTGGGCCGCCCGCTGCTCGATGTCGACGTGCCAGCCGGCCGGAAGCTGCGGCGCGGCGCCCTGCACCACCAGTTGGGCCCGCAGTTGGGCGATGACCGACTCGGCCCGGATGGGGCCGAGTCCCAGCACCTCCCGTCGGGTCGCACCGATCACGGCGACCACCGCCACCGCCAGCAGGCCGAGCACCGCCCCGGCGCTGAGCGCGGCCTCGTCCTCCCCGGCCAGCAGGACGCTGGTCAGCACGCACGTCGCCGCGACGGCGATCAGGGCGAGCATCCAGCCCAACGTCAGCGCCAACGAAGCCAGCACGAGCACGATCGCCTCGGTCGGGGCGATGTGGAAATCGTGACCGTGGTTGACCAGCGAGATCAGCAGCCCGCCGACGGCGCCGCCGACGGCGATCAATCCGCGGGTGAATTCGGTGAGCCGGCGCCGCGGCGGGAACGCGTGCGCGGCACCGGAGCGCGCCAGCGGCCATCGCATCGACCGCATCGACTGCATCGACCGGGCGGACGGGTGTCGCCACCGGATCGCCGAGGTCATAGCGGGGTGACTCTAGCCGATCATTGTGTCGCGGGCGGGGTGAGCGGGCGATGATAGAGGACATGATCGGGGCGTCGGATCCAGGTGAGGCCGGCGGCGTGCGTCGGC
>JALZBL010000412.1 GCA_030947395.1 Actinomycetota bacterium
GCGCTTGCCGGCGGGCTGGTGCGGAAAGTGAACCGGTGAGAAGAACGATGCGGGTCGCATTCTCGGCCGCGCCGAAGCGTCCGCCGGCCCCCAGGTCGCCGAGCATCGCCTCGATGGTGCGAGTGTGCTGCGCGGCGAGCACCTCGGTGGGGGCCAGCAGTGCCGCCTGGGCGCCCGAGTCGATCACCTGCAGCATCGCGCGCAGCGCGACGACGGTCTTGCCCGAGCCGACCTCACCCTGCAACAGGCGCTGCATCGGGTGCGTTCCGGCCAGGTCGGCGGCGATCTCGGCGCCCACCTCCTGCTGGCCGGCGGTGAGGGTGAACGGCAACCGGGCGTCGAAGGCGTCGGCCAGCCCGCCGGTGCGCCGGGGACGTCCGTAGGCCGGATTCACCGCCGCGGCCTTTCTCCGTTGGGCCAGGGTGAGCTGAACCCCGAGCGCCTCGTCCCAGGCCAGCCGGCGGCGCGCCGCATTTCGTGCGGCGTGATCGGCCGGACGGTGGATGCAGCGCAACGCCTCGTCCAGCGCGACCAGGCCGTGCCGAGCCCTGATCGCGTCCGGCAGCGGTTCGGGAACCGGTTCGAGTTGGTCGAGCACCAGGCGCACGGCCCGGGCGATCGACCAGCTCGTCAGTTTCGCGGTCGCCGGATACACCGCGATGATCGAGGCGGCGAACTCGTCGGTGCTGGCGTCCTCCGGACCGCCGAACAGGACGTACTCCGGGTTGTTGAGCTTGCGGGTTCCGCGGAAGTCGGTCACCTTGCCGGCGAAGAGGCCGGACCGGCCCTGGCGCAGCTCGTTGGCGCGCCACGACTGGTTGAAGAAGGTCAGGCCGAGCCGGTGGCGCCCATCGGAGACCGTCACTTCGGTGATCGCCCCGGCCCGCTGCCGCATTTTGATCGACGACACCCGCTCCACGGTGGCCTGAACCGTCACGTGCTCGCCGACGACGAGGCGCGCGAGGTCGGTGAGTTCACCCCGCTCGGCGTACCGGCGCGGGTAGTGACGAAGCAGCTCGCCGACCGTGATCACGTCGATCTGCTTGGCCAGCGCCGCTGCCGTGCGACCGCCCACGACGTCGCGCAGCAGGGTGTCCGGGCCGACCTGCCACATCGTCTCACTCCACCCCGACGAGCAGCGGATGATGCGGTTGGCCACCGGCGAGGACGCTGACCTCGACGTGCGGGGCCACGCGATGGATGTGGGCCACCAGGACGGGGCCGATGCCGTCGGGGGCATTCGCGCCGAGCAGCACCGTCACCAGTTCTCCGCCGACGCCGAGCAACCGGTCGATCACCTGCTCGGCCACCGATGCGACGTCGCGTCCGATGTGCACGACCTCGCCACCGATCAGGCCGAGGACCTCGCCGGGATAGCAGTGGCCAGCCATGGTGAGCGCCTCGCGGTCGGCGACGGTGATCTCGGCCCAGCGGGTGCTCGCCGCCGACTCGGCCATCCGAATGACGTCGTCATCGAAGCGGCGGTTGGGGTCGTGCACGGCGACCGCGGCCAGGCCCTGCACCGGTGACCGGATCGGCACGACGGCCACGGTGAGCCCCCCGGTGCGGGCCGTGACGGCCGCCGACTCCGCCACCTCCCACACGTCGACCGAGCTGGGCAACACCACCACCGCGGCGACGGCGGTGCCGTGAAGTGCCTCCAGGACGTCGACCTCGGTCAGCCGACGATCGGGCCGCGCCTCGACGACGTGGACCCCCTCGCGCCGAAATAGGTCGGCGAGACCTTCACCGGGTGCGATGGCGACGATCGCCACCGCGGGCGGCGGTTCGACCGGCCGGTTCGCGCTCCGGACCTCAGCCCGATCCGTTGCCGAAGCGACGGCGTCGGCGAAGCGAGTGACCCGGATGGCGTGCGGGCGCCCCGCCACGACGCCGGCCTCGACGGCCGCGCCGACGTCGTGGACGTGGGCGTGGACGTTCCAGCTGCGGTCGTCGATGGCCGCGATCACTACGGAGTCACCCAGCAAGCTGAGCGTGCTGCGCAGGATGGCGACCCGATCGGAGTCGGCGTCGAGCAGGTACTGCACCTCGTAGGCCGGCCCATGATCGGCCGGCGGCGTGGTCGATGGACCAATCCGCTGGATCGTGGCGGCGATCGGCGCTGCCGGGAGCGTGACCGGACCGCTCACCGCCGCGGACAGCGCCTCCAGCACGAGGACCAGTCCGTACCCGCCGGCATCGACGACTCCAGCCGCCGTCAACGCCGGCAACTGGGAGCGGGTGCGGGCCAGAGCGGCTCGGCCTGCGCTCACGGCGGCCATGGTGACCAGGAG
>JALZBL010000103.1 GCA_030947395.1 Actinomycetota bacterium
GTGCTGGTGACGGTGTTCGGCGCGGCCCAGCAGCACGCGCCACGACTGCACGGGGCGAGCGCGCTGCAGCAGTCGCACCACGCGTTCGTCTACGGCGCCGATCGGGCCTTCGGGGTGGCGGCGGCGCTGCTCGCCGTTTCGCTGCTGCTCGTCACGGTGGCGATGCGCCCGCGCCGGCCTCAACTGGAAGCAGCCAGCTGACCGCAGGCGCCGTCGATCTCCCGGCCGCGGGTGTCGCGTACGGTCACCGGCACACCCGCGGCCTGCAGCCGCCGCACGAATTCCTGCTCGACCCGCTTCGGCGAGGCGTCCCACGCACTGCCGGGCGTCGGGTTGAGCGGGATGAGGTTGACGTGCGCATTGCGTCCGGCCAGGAGGTGGCCCAGGTGGTCGGCGCGCTTCGGCTGGTCGTTGACGTCGCGGATCATCGCGTACTCGATCGAGTACCGACGGCCGGTGCGTGCGGCGTAGTCGTCGGCGGCGGCGAGCACCTCGGCGACCTTCCACCGCGTGTTGACCGGCACCAGGGTGTCGCGCAGCTCGTCGTCGGGTGCGTGCAGTGACACCGCCAGGGTGACGTTCAGGCCCTCATCGGTCAGCCGCCGCATCCCCGGGACGAGGCCGACCGTCGACAGTGTCACCGAGCGCTGGGCCAGGCCGAGACCGGCCGGGCTGGGGTCGACCAGGCGGTGGACCGCGGCGATCACCCGGTGGTAGTTGGCCAGGGGTTCACCCATCCCCATGAACACGACGTTGGACAGCCGGCCGGGCCCGCCGGGCAGCTCCCCCGCACTCGCGGTGGCCGCCGCCGCCACCGCCTGATCGACGATCTCGGCGGTGGACAGGTTGCGGGTCAGGCCGCCCTGACCGGTCGCGCAGAAGGGGCAGGCCATGCCGCAGCCGGCCTGGCTGGAGATGCAGACCGTGATCCGCTCGGAGCGCACCACCCGGCCGTCGGCGACCACGGCGGGATAACGCATCAGCACGCTCTCGACCAGCGTGCCGTCGAAGAGGCGCCACAGGGTCTTGCGGGTGGTACCGGCGTCGGTCTGCACGTGGCGCATCTCGTGCAGCAGGTCGGGCATGAGGGCATCGGTGAGCGACGATCGCAGGCCGGCCGGCAGGTCGGTCATCCGCGACGGGTCGCGGGTGAGCCGGCCGAAGTACTGGCGCGAGAGCTGGTCGGCCCGAAACGGCGCAAGTCCGAGCTCGGCGACCGCGGCGCGGCGAGCAGCGGGGTCGAGATCGGCCAGGTGGCGCGGGATGCGCCGGGCGCGCGCCGAAGCGTCGAAGACGAGCGGGAGGGTGGTCATGACCGCCCCATTCTCCCACGCGGTCCGGCGGTGAAGCCCGCTCCCACCGCGCCGACGGCGGCCTCAGGCCGACAAGACGGCCGACAGGACGAGGTAGGCGACGGCGGCACAGGGCAGCAGCGAGTCGAGGCGGTCCATCAGCCCGCCGTGGCCGGGCAGCAACTTGCCCATGTCCTTCAGGCCGAGATCCCGCTTGATCATCGATTCACCGAGGTCACCGAGGGTGGCCGTGACCGCGATCGCCGCGCCGAACAGCACGCCGGCCCACCAGGCCCGGTGGAACAGCAGCGTGGTGAACAGCGCACCGGCGACCGCGCAAGCCAGCAGTGAGCCGGCGAAGCCCTCCCAGGACTTCTTGGGCGACACGGTCGGCGCCATCGGATGCCGCCCAAGCAGCACTCCGCTGACGTAGCCACCGACGTCCGAGCACACGACCAGCACGATGAAGGCGATGACCCGGCCCGCTCCGTCGTCGGCGTGCACCATGAGTACGGCGAAGCCGCCGAGCAGAGGCAGGTACAGGGCGACGAGCACGGCGGTGGCGACATCACGCAGGTACCCGACCGCGCCGTCGGCCACGCGCCACACGGCCAGACCTACCGCGGTCAGCAGGAACCCGCCGACCAAGCCGTTCGGGCCCTGGAACCAAGCCGCGAGCTCCATCGCCAGCCCGCCGACCAGCAGGGGTACCAGCGGCGGCCGGGCTTCCACGGTGCTGATCGCCCGGGTCAGTTCCCAGGTGCCGTAGGCCATGGCCACGGCGACGATCACGATGAAGGTGGGCCGGTAGAGCAGCAATGAGGCCAGCACCGCGGCCCCAAGCCCCAGGCCGACGCCGATCGCCGCTGGGAGATTGCGACCGGCCCGCGATGGCCTAGCTGCGGCGGGGGGCGGTGCCTGTCCCGCGCCCTCGGGTCGCAGGTCGACAACCGCCGGCGCAGCCACGACGTCCTCGCCCGGTTCGAGTTCGGCCAGGTCGGGAAGGAAGTGCCGGCCGGTGACCAGGCGGCCGCCGGCGGAGGCATCGAGGGCAGCGGCGTCGGCTCGGTCCGCGCCGCCCTCGGGATCGTTCGGATCGGTGCCCGGATCGGCCTCGTCGGTGGCGCTGTGTCTGCCCACCGCTGCTCAGACCTCGAGCAGTTCGGCTTCTTTGTTCCTCACCAGCTCGTCGACGCTGCCCGTGTACCGCCCGGTCAGCCGATCCAACTCGGCCTCGGCCCGGTGCGCGTCGTCCTCGCCGACCTCCCCGTCGCGAGCGAGCTTGTCGAGCGCCTCCTTGGCCTGGCGGCGCACGGCGCGAATCGACACCTTGGCCTCCTCGCCCTTGCCCCGGGCATTGCGGGCCATCTCCCGGCGGCGCTCCTCGGTCAGCTGCGGGAAGATCACCCGGATGATCGTGCCGTCGTTGGTCGGGTTCACGCCCAGGTCGCTGTCGCGGATCGACTTCTCCAGCGCGGCGAGCTGGGACGAGTCGTAGGGCTTGATGACGGCCATCCGGGCCTCGGGGATGGACACCGAGGCGAGCTGAGGCAGCGGGGTCTGGGCGCCGTAGTAGTCGATGGTGAGCCGGGCGAAGGCGTTCGGCGTGGCCCGTCCGGTGCGGATCCCGGCCAGCTCGTCGCGGGCGACGTGGATCGCCTTCTCCATCCGCTCCTCCGCGTCGAAGAGTGTCTCGTCGATCACCGCGCTGTCTCCTTCTCCCCCGTCGGGCTTGCGTCGTAGCTGGGTGTGCGGTTGGTCAGTGCGCTCGGTCAGTGCGGTCGGTCAGTGCGGCCGGTGCCGGCGTCGTCCTCGGCGCGGGCGGCCGGTCGTGGCGGTCGGTCAGGCGGAGTCGGCGACCCGGGTACCGATCTTCTCACCCCGCACGACCCGGGCGATGTTGCCCGGGGCGAGGTCGAACACGATGATCGGCATGCCGTTGTCCCGACACAAGCTGAATGCGGTGGCATCGGCGACCTTCAGGCCGCGGCGTATCACTTCGTCGTAGCTGATGCTGTCGAAGCGGACCGCGTCGGGGTGGCGGCGCGGATCGGCGTCGTAGACCCCGTCGACGCCGTTCTTGCCCATCAGCAGCACCTCGCAGGCGATCTCGAGGGCGCGCTGGGCCGCGGCGGTGTCGGTGGAGAAGTAGGGCATGCCCACGCCGGCGCCGAAGATGACCACCCGGCCCTTTTCCAGGTGGCGCTCGGCCCGGCGCGGGATATAGGGCTCGGCGACCTGGCCCATCGCAATCGCGGTCTGCACGCGGGTGGGGATGCCGCGCTTTTCGAGGAAGTCCTGCAGGGCCAGGCAGTTCATCACGGTGCCGAGCATGGCCATGTAGTCCGCGCGGTCACGTTCCATCCCGCGCACCGACAGCTCGGCCCCGCGAAAGTAGTTTCCGCCGCCGATGACGACGGCGACCTGGGTGCCCGAGCGCACCACGTCGGCGATCTCGGCCGCGATGCGTTCGACCACTACCGGATCGACACCGACCGCCCCTCCGCCGAAGATCTCTCCGGACAGCTTGAGCATCACCCGGCGGTACTGCCCGGGTGGCACCAACGCCGACGGGGGGAACACCGCCGCCGATTCCCGTGCCGGCTCGGTCATCGGCGGCCTCCTCGGTACGGGCGTGCGGCGGGTGGGCGAGGTTCGGACGTGATCCTGCCCTATCGGCGGATCAGCCCTGGCCGATCTCGAAGTGGACGAAGCCGGTGAGGGTGACGCCGGCTTCATCGAGCAGGGCCTTGACGGTCTTCTTGTTGTCCTGCACGGCCGCCTGCTCGAGCAGCACATTGTCCTTGAAGAAGCGGTTGACACTGCCTTCAATGATCTTCGGCAGAGCCGTCGCGGGCTTGCCGCCCTCGACCGCCTTGGCCTCGGCGACGCGCCGCTCGGACTCGAGCGCCTCGGCCGGTACCTCGTCGCGGGTGAGGTAGGCCGCCCGCATCGCCGCGACCTGCATGGCCGCGCCCCGGGCCGCGGTGACGTCGGCGCCGGTGAAGGCGATCAGCACGCCGACCTGGGCCGGGAGATCAGCCGCCTTCTTGTGCAGGTAGCTGGTCACCGCACCGCGGTCCGGTGGCGTCAGCTTGGCCGCCCGCCGCAGCTCCAGCTTCTCCCCGATCACCGCGGCCAGCGCGGTCACGTCGTCGCTCACCCGGTTACCGTTGGGCAGGTCTTCGCCCAGCAGCGCGTCGAGATCCTTGGCGTCGGAGCTGGCGAAGGTGGTGACGATCGTCGCCGCCAACTCCTGGAACTGGCCGTTCTTGGCCACGTAGTCGGTCTCGCAGGCCAGCTCGATCATCGCGTTGTCGGCGGCGGCGATCAGGCCGTTGGACGCGGTGCGCTCGGCGCCGCGCTTGGCCGCCTTGGCCGCACCCTTGATCCGCAGGATCTCGATCGCCGCGTCGAAGTCACCGTCGGCGTCGGTCAACGCCTTCTTGCTGTCCATCATCCCGGCGCCGGTGGCGTCGCGGAGCTTCTTCACGTCTGCGGCGGAGATCGCCATCTGTCTTCTCAGTCCTTCGTGGTCGTGCGTACAGGGTGGGCGGCTCAGACCGTCTTGTCGGGGTCGGCGGTTGCGCTCGGTTGGGGCTGGGTGGCGTCGACGGCCTCGGCCAGCGTCTCGGCGTCCCCGCCGGAGACCTCTCCCAGCGGCAGGTCGGCACGGGTCTGCACCGAGGACGTCGACTGCTGCTCACCGGCTGAGGTCAGCAGGTCACGCTCCCAGTCCGGCAGCGGCTCGTCGGTTCCGACCTGACCGGGCTCGGGCTTCACATCGCGCCCGGCGTTGGCGGCACCGGCCGCGCGGGCCATGAGCCCCTCGGCCACCGCGTCGGCGATGACCCGAGTCAGCAGGGCGGCGCTGCGGATCGCGTCGTCGTTGCCGGGGATCTTGTAGTCGACCTCGTCCGGATCGCAGTTGGTGTCGAGGATCGCGATCACCGGGATGTTCAGCTTGCGGGCTTCGCCGACGGCGATGTGCTCCTTCTTCGTGTCGACGATCCACACTGCGCTGGGCACGCGCGCCATCTCGCGGATGCCACCGAGCGTGCGCTCGAGTTTGTCCTTCTCGCGCGTCATCAGCAGCTGTTCCTTCTTGGTGCGGGTGCCCTCCCAGCCGCTCTGCTCCAGCGCCTCCAGCTCCTTGAGCCGCTGCAGGCGGGTGTGCACGGTGGTGAAGTTGGTGAGCATGCCGCCGAGCCAGCGGTGGTTTACGTAGGGCATCCCGACCCGGGTGGCCTGGTCGGCAATCGCCTGCTGCGCCTGCTTCTTCGTGCCGACGAACAGCACGCTGCCGCCATGGCTGACCGTCTCTTTGACGAACTCGTACGCCTTGTCGACGTAGGACAGCGTCTGCTGGAGGTCGATGATGTAGATGCCGTTGCGCTCGGTGAAGATGAATCGCTTCATCTTCGGGTTCCAGCGCCGGGTCTGGTGCCCGAAGTGGACCCCCGAGTCGAGCATTTCCCGCATGGTGACGACGGCCATGTGCCGATCGCTCCTCGTTGGTTCGCGCGTCGGCGCGCCGGCACCGGCGCGGAGCCGGTGTCGTCGTTCGGACGCAGTCTCGGTTGTCGCGGTGCGCCGGGGTGGCGCATCGCCCTGGTGTCCGGCGTCGCGACCCGAGGCCGCCGCCCGCATCTCTGCGAACGGACCGAGGCGGGCCGCCGATCCGGCTTTTGCTCCCCACGGGGAACACCGGACGGACACGCGAAGTCAGCCCGCCGGAGCGGGCCGCTGGTGGTGCTGGTGGTCGGTCGTGCTGGTGGTCGGTTGTCACCACCAGCCAGGTGGCGGTGACAACCAGCCAAGCTTACGCGGACCTACGGAGCACCGGCCAATTCGGCTCGATCGGGCCGCGCCGGTCCCCCCGCGCCCGTGCTGGGGTTCGCTCAGGCCCGGGCATCGCCGTAGGGAGGCACGACGACCAGGCGTTGGCGCCGAACCCGCCGCGCCCGGCGCCGCCCTCGACGCGACGCCGCGCGGGGGAGGTCGTCTTCGCGGAACGTGGCGACTGGCCTGATGGTGGAGAGGTTCATGGCTACTCCTCGTCTTTTGGTGCGCCGGCGAGGGGGCACGGCGCAGGATTGCTCGGCTACGTCACCCAATGTGGGCCGCTGAGGTGAGAGCGGGCATCGGGAAAACGCCTTACTCGGTTACTCGCGCCGTACCTCGCGCCGGGTACCTCGCGTGGGTACTTCGCGCCGCCCTACCTCGCCGCGGGGGGCGGCGGCCAATTTCCAGCCAGCGGGCCCGAGGACGCCGCCGGGGCGGCCCTCGCCTGTGGATCGCGGCCGCGGCCGT
>JALZBL010000104.1 GCA_030947395.1 Actinomycetota bacterium
TCGCGATCCGGGAACTGGTCGGCGCGGTCCGCGACGACGAGCGGCTGGTGGCCACCCTGTTGCCGGTCGGCGACGGTCTCCTGGCGGCGGTCAAGCGCTGAGTTCGCCCCGGCCGCAAGCGCTGAGTTCGCCCCGGCCTCAAGCCCTGAGTTCGGCCACCCCTCAGGCGCGAGCCGCGGTGGCCAGAGCAGCGCTGACCGTCGCGACGACCGGCCGGCGAGCACTGGCCGCCCGGGCGGCGAGGACCAGTCGTCGAGTGAGCGCCGGGGAGTCGAGGGACCGCACGTCCAGGTCGGAAACCGAGGTGTCGACGGCCAGCCGCGGCAGCACCGCGACACCGTGCCCGGCCGCCACCGCTCGCACCAGCAGCAGCATGTCGTCGGTCTCCCACCGCACCCGCGGCTCGAACCCCGCGGCTCGACAGGCGTAGCGCACGGCCAGCCCGCACGCCGCCTCGTCCGGGGGCATGACCCAGTCGGCGTCGGCCAGCTCAGCCAGCTCGACCCGCCGCCGGGGCGGCCGTGAACCCCGTGGGGCGATAAGGACGAGCGGTTCGGTCCTCAACTCGGTCAGCTCGAGGTACTCCGGCAGGGCCAGCGGCTGGTAGTCGTACTCGTCGACCAGCGCGAGGTCGGCGTCGCCGGCCAGCAGCCACTCGAGGCTGCGACCCGGTTCCGCGGTCTGCACGCTGACGCTGATCCCGGGATGGGCGGAGTGCAGGTTCACCACCGCGGCCGAGACGATCGTCGCCGCGGCGCTGGCCACGGTGGCCAGCTGCACCTCGCCGGTGACGTCACCGCTCATCCGGTCGAGCTCGGCTCGGGCCTCGGCCAGCACCTCGGCAATCACCGCCGCCCGCTCGCTCAGGGCCCGGCCGGCCCCAGTGAGGACCGCGCCGCGAGACGACCGGTCGAGCAGTGGCGTCCCGGCCTCGCGCTCCAGCACGGCCAGCTGCTGGGATACGGCCGACGGCGTGAGGCCGAGGGCGCGCGCGGCGGCGGCGATCGTACCGCGCAGCGCGACCTCCCGCAGCAGGCGCAGCCGCCCGGCGTCGAGTGGCGGTGCGCTCACGTCAACCCTCTCGGTCGATAGCTCTGCTTACGTTACAGTGGCGGACGGAAACAGTTCTGCTGCGGCTCGTCTCGGGCGCACAGCCCCCGGGAAAGGACGGTCATGGCCCGCCTCATCAGCACGGTCCGGGTGTTCGGCCTCGGCAAGGTCGGGGAATTGGTCGCCACTTTGCTCGCCGACGCCGGCTTCGAGGTCACCGCCTACGACGCGCGCGTTCGGCCCGGGCTACCGTTCGCCGCCGCTGCCCTCGACGCCACCGACGATGCCGCGCTGCACACCGCACTGGCCGGCGCGGACGCCGTGGTGTCCTGCCTGCCCTACCACCTGAACCTGGCGGTCGCCGAGGCCGCGTTCACGCTCGGCGTGCACTACTTCGACCTCACCGAGGACGTCGCGACCACCAATCGCGTCCTCGAACTCGCGGCCAAGGATCCGCCGACGGTGCTGGCGCCGCAGTGCGGCCTGGCGCCAGGCCTCATCGGCATCGTCGGCGCGTCGCTGGCCCAGCCGTTCCAGACGATCCGCTCGATCGAGCTCAAGGTGGGTGCGCTGCCCCGCCACCCGACCGGGTTGCTCGGCTACGCGTTCAACTGGTCGGCCGAGGGCGTGGTGAATGAGTACCTCAACGATTGCGAGGTGCTGCGTCACGGGGTGCGGCAGATGGTGCCGGCCATGACCGAGCACGAGCGCGTGGTGATCGGAGGCATCGAGCTCGAGGCCTCGCTCACCTCGGGTGGGCTCGGCACGATGTGCGAGACCTACGCCGGCTCGGTGCAGCGCCTGGACTACAAGACCATGCGCTACCCCGGCCACTTCGAGCTGATGCGCTTTTTCTTCGACGAGCTGGGCATGCGCGAACAGCGCGAGCTGGCCGGCAAGATCCTCGTCGACGCCAAGCCGCCGGTCGACGACGACGTGGTGTACCTGCACGCGGCGGTCGAGGGAACCACTCTCGGCGAGGGCGACACCGCGCCGGGCCAGGTCATCCGCAAGCAGTACGTGCGGGCCTACCAGCCGCTGCGGATCAACGGCCGCACCTGGCGCGCCATCTCGTGGACCACCGCCGCCTCGGCCGCCGCGGTGCTCGAGCTGGTGGCCGACGGGCGCCTACCCGGCGCCGGCTTCATTCCCCAGGAGTCGATCTCCCTGCTGGACCTGATCGATACCCGCAACGGCGCCCGTTTCGCCGAACTCGGCGCCGTCTGACCACCGGCTGAGGAGCTATCCCAATGACCGTCACCGCAACCCCCGCGACCACCGCATCATCCGAGCTGCGCACGCAGGCCCGGGCGATCCTCGAGCGCCTCGGCGTCGACCCGGCGCGCCTCGACGGCGGTGACCTCAGCGCGCGGACCCCGATCACCGGGGCCGAGCTGGCCGCGGTGCAGTCCCACTCGGCGGCCGAGGTCGCCGACGTCATCGGCCGGGCCCAGGAGGCCTTCCTCGAGTGGCGTCGCGTGCCGGCGCCGGTGCGCGGGCAGCTGGTTCGCGAGCTGGGCGAGCTGCTGCGCGAGCACAAGGCCGACCTCGCGACGCTGGTCTCCATCGAGGCTGGCAAGATCCGCTCCGAGGGCCTGGGCGAGGTCCAGGAGATGATCGACATCTGCGACCTCGCCGTCGGGTTGTCGCGGCAGCTGTTCGGCCTGACCATCGCATCCGAGCGGCCGGGGCACCGGATGATGGAGCAGTGGCACCCGCTCGGGGTCGTCGGCGTCATCAGCGCGTTCAACTTCCCGGTGGCGGTGTGGTCGTGGAACACCGCGCTGGCCCTGGTCTGTGGCGACCCGGTGGTGTGGAAACCGTCGGAGAAGACGCTGCTCACCGCCCTGGCCTGCCAGGCCCTGATCGCCGAGGCGGCCCGCCGGGCCGGTGCCCCCGAGGCGATCTGCGCGGTCGTGCTGGGCACCGCCGAGGTCGGTCAGGCGCTCGCCGACGACCCGCGGGTGGCCCTGATCTCAGCCACCGGCTCCACCCGGATGGGACGGGCGGTGGCGCCGCGCGTGGCCGGGCGCTTCGGCCGGCTGCTGCTCGAACTGGGCGGCAACAACGCCGCGATCGTGACCCCGTCGGCCGACCTGGACCTGACCGTGCGCGGCATCGTTTTTTCCGCGGCGGGCACCGCCGGGCAGCGGTGCACGTCGCTGCGCCGGGTCATCGCGCACTCCTCGATCGCCGACGACCTCGTGGCGCGCCTGAAGGCGGCTTACCAGAGCCTGCCGATCGGCTCTCCGCTGGACGGCGGCACGCTCGTCGGGCCGCTGATCGACGGCACGGCCTACGAGACGTTCGCCGCCGCCATCGACCAGGCCGAGGCGGACGGAGGCGAGCTGGTAGTCGGCGGGTCCAGGGTCGGAGGAGGCGATTCCTACTACGTGCAGCCGGCCGTGGTACGGATGCCGGCCCAGACCGACGTGGTCAAGGCCGAGACCTTCGCCCCGCTCCTCTACGTACTGACCTACGACGACTTCGACGACGCCGTCGCCCTGCACAACGACGTGCCGCAGGGCCTGTCGTCGGCGATCTTCACCCTCGACGTGCGCGAGGCCGAGCGGTTCACCTCGCCCGACGGCTCCGACTGCGGCATCGCCAACGTCAACCTCGGACCGTCCGGGGCGGAGATCGGTGGCGCGTTCGGTGGCGAGAAGGAGACCGGCGGCGGGCGCGAGTCGGGCTCGGATGCCTGGAAGGCCTATATGCGCCGGGCCACCAACACGGTGAACTACTCGACCGAGCTGCCGTTGGCCCAGGGCGTCCAGTTCGGCTGAGCGCGATCCCTCGGGTAACACCGGGACCTGCGTCACCGATCGGTTTCGGGCGCGTAGAGCGGGGCCAGCCTCCGGTACCGGAGCGGATACTGCAGCACATCGGTGGAGTCGACCACCTGATCGACCGCCCCGACCAGCGGCAGGGCGCGCAGCACCGGATCGGTGACGGTCGCGAGGCAGGCATCGGTGAAGCGGTCGGCCATGAGCACGCGGGCCGGACGCCCGTAGTACGACCGGGTGCCCGGGTCGACCGCAGCGGTGAGCCCGGCGCCGTTGTGGCGACCGGCGATGGCGCCGTAGGCATCGGCGAGCGCTTCCTCGCGCGCGGTGACGTCGCCGGCGCGGACCGTGCGCGCCAGATGCTGCGGTAGGCGATCGGGATGCCGGACGCGGCCGAACGCAGTACCCAGCCACTTCTGATAGGGCGCGTATCGACGCTCGAGCAGCAGGGCCAGCCGCATCACGTCGCGAACCAGCCGGGCGGCGGTGAAGGCCGAGCCGGTCTCATCGCCGACCTCGGCGGTCCGCGCGACGAAGGCCTCCTCTTGGGCGAGCCGGTGCCACTGGCAGGCGAGGATCCAGCGCCAGATCTGGTCCGGATACCACGTCAGGGTGTCCCGCAACCGGGCCAGTGTGCCGAAGTCATCGGCGTACACCGCGCCGCCGACGACGCCGAGCAGACGCTGCTGCGGGGTGAGCAGCCAGTCGAGCCGGGACATACCCGACGTGGCGTCCACGCCGAGTTGGTCGATCGACCACCGCGGCAGCGTCATCACGCTGACCTTGTGGCTAACCTCCACCGCGTCCCACCCGAACCGCACCGGCCAGCCCTCGAACCGCTCGGGCAGTCCGGCTTCGAGCCGCTCGCGGACGTCCTCGACCTCGTCCTCACCGCGCAGGAACACACCGAGCCGGGGCCCCCAGCCGTGATCGGTCGATCGCGCCGAGTCGTAACCCAGCACGTCGGACCCCCAGCCGAGCAGAGCCGCGCCGTGGGGGCGTCCGGCCAGCAGCGGGCGCACGACCTCGCGGTAGAACGCCCCGGACAGCCGGGTCGCCGGAACGAACGGAGCGGACACGGAATCGAATCCTGGCCGAGGAGAGGCTCAAAGACCCACTCGTTTGGCGGCCAGTTCGATGCGGTCGTCGGGCTGGACGGCGGCCAGCCGCAGGTAGCCGGTGGAGCGCGCGCCGTAGAACTCCCCCGGTGAGCTGACGATGCCGGCGGTCCGAGCCAGGTGACGCGCCGCGGCCCAGGCGTCGCCGTCGGGAGCCGGCACCCACAGGTAGAACGCGCCCCCCGGCAGCGTCGCTTCGATGCCGACCGCGGCAAGGATCTCGATCAACCGGGTCATCCGGCGCAGGTAACGCTCCTTCTGCGCCTCGACGTGCGCGTCGTCGGCCAGGGCGATCACCGCGGCGGTCTGAACCGGGCCGGAGGCCATCAGGCCGGCGTGCTTTCGCACCTCGCGCAGGTAGTGGACCAGTTCCGCGTCGCCGGCGTAAAAGCCGATGCGGGCGCCGGCGAAATTGTCGCGCTTGGACAGCGAGTGCACGGCGAGCACGCCGGCGGTGCCGTGCCGCAGGATCGTCGTCGGCGCCTCGGCGTAGGTGAACTCGGCGTAGCACTCGTCGGACAGGACGGGCACCCCGTGGCTTCGTCCCCACGCCGCGGCCGCCCCGAGGTCGGCCAGCGCCCCGGTCGGGTTGGCCGGTGAGTTGACCCACAGCGCCAGCGCGCGGGCCGCGTCGGCGGTATCGATGGTGTTGAGCGTCGAGTAGGCGACCGCTCGCAGCCCGGCCAGCGTCGCCCCCATCTCATAAGTCGGGTAGCTGACCTGCGGGTACAGGATCGTGTCGCGAGACGGGTCGCGCAGGTGCAAGTACTGCGGCGTGGAAGCGACGAACTCCTTGCTGCCGACCACGGCGGCCACTTCGGTGCCCGGGTTCACCGACGCGCCGAGCCGGCGCTCAATCCAGTCGGCGGCCGCCTGGCGCAGGGCCACGGTCCCGATCGACGGCGGGTACCCACGGTAGGCCGAGCCGGCGCACAACGCGGCCACTACTTCGGCCGGGGCGTCGTCGCACGGGGTCCCGATCGACAGGTCGATCGCACCGTCGGGCAGGTCGTCGGCCAGGGCGGTGAGCGCGCCCAGCCGGTCGTACGGGTAGGCCGGGGGCACGAATCCCGTCATCGGCTCTCCTCGGTAAATGGTCCGGCGGCAAATGGGCGCGCGGCGTCGCGGGGGGCGGCGTCTCGGAGGTCGGCGTTTGGAGGAACGCTGACTGGCGGAGCGGTGCTGACTGATGCAGCGGTGCTGACTGATGCAGCGGTGCGGGCCGGTAGGTAGGCGGCCAGCAGCTCGGCCAGGTGGACCGCCCCACCGCCGGCCAGTTGGTCGATCTGGGTCCGGCAGCTGAACCCGTCGGCCAGCACGATCGAATCCGGTGACGCCGAGCGCAGGGCCGGCAGGAGCGCGGTCTCGGCCACCGCGACCGAGACGTCGTAGTGCCCCCGTTCGACCCCGAAGTTGCCGGCCAGCCCGCAGCAGCCGCCGACCGCCGTCACCGCGGCGCCGGCCCGGGCCAGCAGCGCCGCATCCGGAGCCCACCCCATCACCGCTTGGTGATGGCAGTGGGGCTGGGCCACCGCAGCCACCCCGGCCAGCGACGGCGGCGTCCAGTCTGGGCGCTCGGCCAGCAGCTCGGCCAGGGTCTTCAGCGACGAGGCCAGCGCGGTGGCGCGCGGGTCGTCGGGCAGGAGG
>JALZBL010000413.1 GCA_030947395.1 Actinomycetota bacterium
CCCCCGCGCATGGCGAACCGGCGGTACTCGCTGCGCCGGGCCAGACCGTCCTCGAACACGACCATGCTGGCCACGACGTCGCTGCCCTGGTTGTGGCTGACGTCGAAACACTCGATACGTAGCGGGGCATCGGCCAGCCCGAGCGCTTCCTGCAGCTCGGACAGCGCCAGGGAGCGCGCGGTGAGGTCGGAGGCGCGCTTGAGCTTGTGCTGGGTGAACGCCTGGGCCGCGTTGCGTGCGACGGTCTCCATCAGGGCCCGCTTGTCCCCCCGCTGCGGCACGCGCATCGAGACCCGACTTCCCCGGCGGGTGCTCAGCCACTCGGTGAGCACGGCGACGTCCTCGGGCAGCTCCGGGACCAGAATCTCGCGCGGGATGCCGCTGTCGGTGTTCGACTCGTCCCCGTAGACCTGCGTGACGAACTGCTCGACGAGCTGACCGGTGGAGGTCTCCTCGACCTTGTCGATCGTCCAGCCGCGCTGACCGCGCACCCGTCCCCCGCGCACGTGGAAGACCTGTACCGCGGCTTCCAACTCGTCCTGGGCGAACGCGACCACGTCAGCGTCGGTGCCATCGCCGAGCACCACCTGCTGCTTCTCCATCGCCCGGCGCAGCGCGCCGAGGTCATCGCGCAGCCGGGCGGCCCGCTCGAAGTCGAGGTCCGCGGCAGCAGCGGTCATCTCCTTCTCCATGCGACGCATGAGGGTGTCGGTCTGCCCGGCCATGAAGTCGCAGAAGTCGTCGACGATCCCTCGATGTTGCTCGGCACTCACCCGACTCACGCACGGCGCGCTGCACTTGCCGATGTAGCCGAGCAGGCACGGTCGCCCCACCTGCCGGGCCCGAGTGAACACCCCCGCGCTGCAGGTGCGGGCGGGAAAGACCCGCAGCAGCAGGTCGAGCGTCTCGCGGATCGCCCAGGCGTGGGCGTACGGCCCGAAGTACCGCACTCCCTTCTTCTTCGGCCCGCGCATCACCTGCAGCCGCGGATACTCCTCGTAGAGCGTCACGGCGAGCGACGGGTAGGACTTGTCGTCGCGGTATCGGACGTTGAACCGCGGGTCGAATTCCTTGATCCAGTTGTACTCGAGCTGCAGGGCCTCGACCTCGGTGCCGACGATCGTCCACTCGACGGCGGCCGCGGTGGTGACCATCTGGCGGGTACGCGGATGCAGCGCGGAGAGGTCGGCGAAGTAGGAGTTCAGCCGCTGCCGCAGGCTCTTGGCCTTGCCGACGTAGATGACCCGGCCCCGCTCGTCGCGAAACCGGTAGACGCCCGGCTCCACCGGGATGGTGCCCGTCGCCGGACGGTAGGTGGACGGGTCGGGCACGGGTGCGAGCCTAGTCGCCGGCCCCGACCCGATCGGCGTCCGAGATGTCGGGCGATCGGGCCGGTTTGTGCCTCCCGCGGTCCTCGTCCGTCGGCTGGTTTGTGCGGCTGACCGGAGTCGGCGCGGCGTCCCGAGCCGGAGCCGCCGCACACCGGTCGGCGGCGCGCGGGAAGGTGTCGACGGCTACACCGGAGGAACCCGGCGCGATTGCGATACCGAGGCCCGCTCCGGAGATGCTCGATGGTGGCGCAGGTGCTCGTCGATGGCGGCGCTGATCTGCTGCTTGCGGGCATCGTCGGCGAACGAGTGGCGCACGCCGGCCCGGGCCAGCTCGGTCACGCCGCCGGCATCGAGACCGAGGAGGTCGGCCGCGATGAGGTACTCCTGGTTCAGGGTGGTCGAGAACATGGGCGGGTCGTCGGAGTTGATGGTCACCGGCACGCCGGCCCCGACCAGCGCGGGCAGCGGGTGCTCGGCCAGGCTCGGCACCGACCGGGTGCGGACGTTGGACGTCGGACAGACCTCGAGCGCGATGGCGTGTTCCCTCAAATACCCCATCAACTCCGGATCGCGCGCGGCCGCGATCCCGTGTCCGATGCGCTCGGCGCCGAGTTCACGCACGGCCGCCCAGATCGACTCCGGACCGCTCGACTCGCCGGCGTGCGGGACGCTGTGCAAGCCGGCCGCGCGGGCCCGGGCGAAGTGCTCGGCGAAGAGCTGGCGGGGCACGCCGACCTCGGGGCCGCCCAGGCCGAAGCTGACCAGACCGGCCGGCTGCAGCCGGAGCGCGGCGTCCAGGGTGACGTCGGCCGACGGGACGCCCATCTCGCCGGGGATGTCGAAGCACCAGCGCAGGCTCAGATCGTGTTCGGCCTCGACGGCGCGCCGGGCGTCCTCGACCGCTTCGCAGAAGGCTTCGGCCGGGATGCCAGCGAGTACCGAGGTGTACGG
>JALZBL010000414.1 GCA_030947395.1 Actinomycetota bacterium
CCGGTCATAGTAATCGACCGGGTACCGCCCGCTCAGCCCGCGCTAACCGCTACGGCGGGCGCCGGTTGGGCCGGGGCGGAGTGCTCACCCGCGCCAGCCCCGCTCGTGACGGCCGGGTAGCCCAAGACGAAGAGGTGCTCGGCCGTGAAGTGGTCGACGATGGCGTCGACCGGCCCGTGCACGCGCACGCCTTCCGGGCAGGACGATACGTCGACGACGCGGCCGGGCAGGATGCCGGCCGCGTGCAGCGAGCGCATCAACTCCTCGTCGGGCTGGATCTGCTCGCTCATCCGCTCCACGCGGACCTGCACCCGCTCGCCGCCGACCGGCAACAGGTCCAGCAGGGTGTCGGTGGACAGCGCGGCCGATGGTGATTCAGACCGCACGCCCAGCTCGGCCAGGCCGGGGATCGGGTTGCCGTGCGGGCACAGCAACGGCTGGTCGAGCAGGGCCAGGATGTGACGCTCCACGTCGTCGCTCATGACGTGCTCCCACCGGCAGGCCTCGCTGTGCACCTTGTCCCACTCGAGGCCGATCACGTCGAGCAGCAACCGTTCGGCCAGGCGATGCTTGCGCATGACCGCGATGGCGTGCCGGCGGCCCTCGGCCGACAGTTCCAGGTGCCGGTCGGGTGCGACGTGGAGCAGGCCGTCCCGTTCCATCCGGGCGACGGTTTGGCTCACCGTCGGCCCGCTCTGGCCGAGCCGCTCGGCGATCCGCGCGCGCAACGGAACTACACCCTCCTCCTCCAGCTCGTACACCGTGCGCAGGTACATCTCAGTGGTGTCGATGAGATCGGTGTGGTGGTGGTTCATCGGGCGTGGCTCAGTCGTCGAGGTAATCGCGCAGAGCTTGCGCCCGCGACGGGTGACGCAGCTTGGCCATGGTCTCGCGCTCGATCTGGCGGATCCGCTCACGCGAGAGCCCGAACGCCCGGCCGATGTCGTCCAGCGTGCGCGGCGTGCCGTCGTCGAGGCCGTAGCGCATCCGCACGACCGCCCGCTCCCGCTGCTCGAGGGAGTTGAGCACCCCGCCGAGCTGCTCGCGCATCAGGTCGAATTCGACCGCGGACTGGGCGTTGGCCGCCCCCTCGTCGGCGATGAAGTCGCCCAGGGCGGCGTCGTCGTCTGCACCCACGGTCTGGTCGAGGCTGACCAGGTCACGCGCGTTGTTCTTCAGGTCCTGTAGCCGGTCGAGGTCGATGTCGAGCTCGTGGGCCAGCTCCTCGTCGGTGATCTCCCGGCCCAGCTGCTGGAGCATCTCCCGCCGGATGCGCTGCATCTTGTTGACCTGCTCGACCAGGTGAACCGGCAACCGGATGGTGCGCGACTGGTCGGCCATGGCCCGGCTGATCGCCTGACGGATCCACCACGTGGCGTAGGTCGAGAACTTGAAGCCCTTGGTGTAGTCGAACTTCTCGACCGCGCGGATGAGGCCCATGTTGCCCTCCTGGATGAGGTCCAGGAACGGCATGCCGCGGCCGGTGTAGCGCTTGGCCAGTGACACGACGAGGCGCAGGTTCGCGCGGAGCAAGTGGTCCTTGGCCCGTTCGCCGTCGACCATCACCGCGCGCAGGTCGCGCCGGCGGGTCATCGACAGCTTGGGCGACGTGTCCAGCAGGTGCCCGGCGTAGAGGCCGGCTTCGATGCGCTTGGCCAGCTCGACCTCGTCGGCCGCGGTGAGCAGGGCGACCTTGCCGATCTCGTTCAGGTAGACGCGCACCAGGTCGGCCGTCTGAACCGCGCCGTCCAGATCGATCTCGCCGCTGACGACCTCGTCGGCCGCCTCCGTGGTGATATCGGTCACATCAGCGCTGTGCGCGCCGGCGAGGTCGGTGTCCGCCGGCTCCGAGACTGCGGTGCCGCCGGCGGCGATGAGTGGTGCGGCGACGTCCGGGCCACGGGTAACCGCGGCGGCGAGGATGTCCTCGACTGCGCTCGAGGCGGCGGGGACGGTTGCCGTGACTCGGCGCCGGGGTGCACTCTCGGTGACGGTGCGGCGAGCGCTGGTGTGCGCGCGGCTGGCCGTGCGGGGCTCGCCGTGTGTGGCACGGGCCGAGCGGGTCGCAGTAGCGCCGTCGGTCGAGCTGGCCGACTTCGAAGTTCGTGATGTGGTCACGGGGTAAAACACCACCCAATTGCGGGGAGTTCGTGTCGTCTGCCGGCCGCCGCGCCCACTCGCGCCGTCCCGGTCATGAACCGGTGGGTTCACTGGAGCAAACGACATCGCTGCCGTTTTCGTTCCCTTCTGGGCCGGGATTCTCACCGGTTCCACAGC
>JALZBL010000415.1 GCA_030947395.1 Actinomycetota bacterium
GGTCATCACCGCGCCCGGCGGGATGAGCCGGACGCAGGCCCGGACCGCCGCGTCGACTCCGCCGGGGGCGGCGCCGCCGGTCACGGACGCCAGTCGGGGCGCCGCCCGGTGGCGGCGACCAACCGGTCGGTGGGGCTGGCGTCCTGCGCCACGTCGACCGGCACCCCGAACATCGAACTGTTCGAGACGTCGCCGAGGCGGTGCAGGTGCTCCTGTGCGCCGGCCACCAGGTCCGGCGGGAGCTGCCCGTCCTCGCCGAGCGCCCGGGCGAGGTCCCAGCTGTGCACCGCCAGGTCGAGCGTCATCTCGGCCAGGTAGTCGCGCGCCCGCGTCGGGCCGGCCGACAGCAGCACCGTGCGCTGCAGCACTCCCGGCTCCTCGAACGCCCGCCGGGACAGCAACGCGACCGAATCCCAGTCGTCGGCCGGACGGTCGGTGCCGCTCTGCGCGGCCACGATCTTGCCGGCCGCGTCGAGGTCGTGACCGGCCAACAACGGCGGGGCCCACCGGTGTTCGTCGATGAGGTGGTCGACCAGGTCCCGCACGCTCCACCCGGCGTTGGGAGTAGGAGCCTCCCAGCCCGCGTCGTCCACCCCGTGCACGCGTTGGCCGAACTCGGCCAGGCCGGTCTCGAGGCGGTGCAGCCGGGCCAGGTCGGCGTCGTTCGGGATCTGGTCGCTGCGGTCGTCACCGGCGAAGTCGCTCATACCTTCGGCCTACCCGAGGAAGCACCCGGCGGCAACCCTTGACCTGAACCGGGGTTCACCGCGCAGGATGCCGGCATGACCACCGTGGCCTTCACGCCGGCTCAGCGCAGGTACCTCGGCACCCAACGGCTCGGCCGGCTGGCCACCGTGTCGACGGCGGGCATCGTCCAGAACAACCCGGTCGCCTTCCGGGTACGGGCCGATGACACCATTGACATCGGCGGCTACCGGATGCGGGACACCAAGAAGTACCGCAACATCGCCGCGGGGAGCAATCGGGTCGCGTTCGTCGTCGACGACCTGGTGTCCGTGCAGCCGTGGGTGGTGCGGTGCCTGGAGATCCGCGGCACGGCCGAGGCGCTGAGCGACGCCCCGCCGCCGCTGCCCGGCATGACCGGTGACGTCATCCGCATTCATCCCGAGCGGATATACGCGTTCGGTCTCGAGGACTGAGTCGCGCCCCGCCGGGCGTGCAGCGCCGGTAGCGCGTCAGTAGGAGGGAAGGGATGGGTCGACCTGGTTGACCCAGGCGGTGACACCACCCTGGACGTGAACCGCGTCGGCGAAGCCGGCGTTCTTCACCGCGGCCAACGTCTCCGCCGAGCGCACGCCGGTCTTGCAGTACATGACGATCTGGCGGTCCTGGGGCAGCGCCGCCAGCGCCTCCCCCCGCAGGATCTCGTCCTTGGGGATCAGGGTCGCGCCGGGGATGCGCACGATCTCCCACTCGGCGGGTTCGCGCACGTCGACCAGGTAGATCGGCTTCTCGGCGTCGATCAGGTCCTTGAGCTCGGTGGCCAGGATGGTCGAACCGACAGCCGCCCGCTGGGCTTCTTCTGACACCACGCCGCAGAACGACTCATAGTCGATAAGCGCGGTGATCGGCGCGGTGGTCGGATCCTTGCGGACCTTGATCTCGGTCCACTCCATCTCGAGTGCGTCGAAGACGAGCAGCCGGCCCAGCAGTGAGTTGCCGATACCGGTGATCAGCTTGATCGCCTCGTTCACCATCACCGATCCGATCGACGCGCAGAGCACGCCCAGCACGCCACCCTCGGCGCAGGAGGGCACCATGCCCGGCGGGGGCGGCACCGGGTAGAGGTCGCGGTAGTTCGGACCGTGGTCGTCCCAGAAGACGCTTACCTGGCCGTCGAAGCGGTAGATCGAGCCCCACACGTAGGGCTTGTGCAGCAGCACCGCGGCGTCGTTGACCAGATACCGGGTGGCGAAGTTGTCGGTGCCGTCGAGGATCAGGTCGTAGCCGGCGAAGATCTCGAGGACGTTGTCGTTGTCGAGACGCTGCTCGTGCAGGACGACGTCGACCAGCGGATTGATCTCGAGCACCGAGTCTCGGGCTGATTGCGCCTTCGACCGGCCGATGTCGCTCTGGCCGTGGATGATCTGGCGCTGCAGGTTCGACTCGTCGACCACGTCGAAGTCGACAATGCCGAGCGTTCCGACGCCGGCCGCGGCCAGGTACATCAGGGCGGGCGAGCCCAGGCCGCCGGCGCCGACGACCAGCACGCGCGCATTCTTGAGCCGCTTCTGCCCGGTCATGGCGACGTCGGGG